>DDEJ01000022.1 GCA_002336405.1 Rhodobacteraceae bacterium UBA1957 | reverse complement strand
GGCCACGCGTTCAGCTGCCGGCAGGAACCGCGCTTGCGTCTCAACGTCATAGAGTTTCTTGAAGCGTAGAACGGCTTCCCCCGCCACGGGCAGCTTGGTGCTTTCATAAAAGGCGAAGAACTCACGGCGCACATGGGCCATATATTACCTGACAGGCGCATGCGAAGCATGCTGCCGAGAGGGCAGACCATCTCTTTGATGCGCCCCGTGCGGTAAGCGTCGTTATACCCCGCATAGGCACCCGCATGAGCAAAACCCTCGTAGGTCGCCAGATGCAGACTGGGATGTTCCGCCCCACGGCTGGTGGAGAACTGGTACCAGACGGCGGGCGGTGCCCCGCTGGCCCAAGGCGTCTCATCTCGGGCGTAGACCCAGAGCCTTGTGGTTTTGGTTTTCGGCTCTTGGATCAGTGTTTGTCTCTCTGCCAACAAAGTGCCGGGTATTCGGGCAATGCGATGCCACGATACCTATTCTGTGAGCCAAGCTGCAAATCTTAAAATGCACAAATCTTCACCATAGGTGCGCGGGTGATTGGAGCTGAATTGGCCAAGGATATTGCGAAGATTTCTTATCCAGCACATTTGATCCCGAGGGCCGTTTGACTGATAATGTGGGTGCGATCAATAAGATCGACGAAAATACTATCAGGTTTTGCGTGATCGCACAGGCAGTCGCGCCGTTAGAGCGCTTGCACAGTTTTGGCCCAAGCTGCAATCATGATCGCAGCAGAAGCAGCCCCCGGATCTTTGTGTCCAACTGATCGTATGCCAAGCTTTTTGGATCTTCCGCGATTGCTTTGCATTTGAGTTGTTGCCTCGGCTCCCATGGAAGCGGCTCGCGCGCCAGCCGTCAGACAGTCTCCGACCGATGCACCTTTTTCAAACGCTTGTTTGGCGGCTGCAACGGCAGGTTCCCATGCGTCGATCATTGTTTTGTCACCTACAGAAGCGCCGCCCCGAACAGTGATGCCTCGTGTCATACCGTCTAACCAAGCGATCATTGCCCCAGCATCAAGGTTAAGGCGATCACTGACCGCTTCGCCCGCTGTGTTGAAACCCGATGCATAAAGAGGTCCAACCGATGCTCCAACTGCATCCAGAAAAGCTTGGCCCATGTCTTCGCAAAGTTCTAAAATTGTGGCTTTGACGTCGGTTTGCTCTACCAAGCTCAAGGCTGCTTTCCAACCAATTTCCATGGTAATGCCATGATCGCCGTCGCCAAGGTCTCCGTCCAGTTCACACAAGTAATTTCGCTGGGAAAAAATGGCCTCTGCCGAGGCAACCATCATGTCACGAAACACTTCCGGTGTAATTTGACCCGAGCTGTCAAGGCTGGATTGATCGCGTTTTGTGCGTTCCTGAATATGTGTCTGCTTTCTGGGACTGCGTTTTACAGGTTTTTCAACAGTGTTTTGACCTGTGCCAACCCGCAACGCGGGCGTGTCACAGGGATGATCCAGCCAGCGCTGCAAGTCTTCGTCAAGTTTTATTAAAGACACAGAGGCCCCACCCATTTCCAGTGAGGTGCAATATTCCCCAACCCAACTGTGATAAATCGTGACATTTTCCGCGTGCAAAATTTGTGCGACGCGGCGATGTAACAAATAAAGCTCTAGCAACGTAGTTGACCCAAGACCGTTGACCAAAACCGCAACTTTGTCCCCTGCTTTCAGTGCTAATTCTGCCAAAATGGGTTGCATTAGGCGATCAGTTACAGCATCAGCGCTTTCGGCGGGGAGCCTTACAATACCAGGCTCGCCGTGGATGCCCATGCCAATTTCCATGTCACCATCGGGGATGTCAAAATTGGCCTTTCCCGTTTGCGGCATCGAACAGGCAGAAAGCGCGACGCCCATCGTACGGGTCGCATCGTTGGCACGTCGCGCCGCCACTTCAACATCCTCCAGAGTTAAATTTAAATCCGCCGCAGCCCCAGCCACTTTGAACACAAAGAAATTGCCAGCGATTCCGCGTCGTTCGTTGCTCTTGTCAGCGGGGGCCGACGCCACGTCGTCCGTGGTGACGAAAGAGCGGGCAACAACGCCTTGTTTTGCCATGCTTTCTTCGGCCATCCCGAAGTTCATAACGTCACCGGTATAATTCCCGTAAAGGAACAACACCCCCGCACCGCCATCGGCGGCGAATCCGGCGTCCATAATTTGCGTGGGGGAAGGAGACGCAAATATATTCCCTAACGGAGCCGCATCCGCCAGACCTTTGCCGACATACCCTGCAAAGGCAGGCTCGTGCCCCGATCCACCGCCGACGACAATACCAACCTTGCCGTCGCGCGGCCCGTTTATTGCAACGATGGCGCGGCTAGTCTCGCCTTGGACGGTCAAATGATTGGGATGGGCCGAAATAATCCCTTCGATTAATTCCGCAATTAGATCGTCGGGATCATTGATCAGCTTTTTTGGCATGTCTTCAAGGTTCCATTGTTGAGATCGGTGTTGTTTTTGCACCATGGTTCAATAGTGCCTGCTTGGGAATGCAATTGGCAAGCTGCATGCGTCGTCGGTTGGCAGGGCACTTAGGTTAAATGATGCACAGCTTGCCGCCCGTAAACTGGCGTTGAGATTCCTTCCAACCGGGCTTTGAGCTGGAGCGACAGAAATTGGGAATAATGCCGTGACTGGTGCAAATTGCCGCCGTGGAACCACAGCGCTTCTTGCTGCGTGGGTTTCCACATGTTGCGCAATTCGCCCTCCCAAGGACCAGGGTCTTTGGGCGTATCAGAGCCCAACCCCCAGCATTTGCCAACTTTGTCGGCGACGTCCTGGCTGATCAATTGAGCCGCCCATCCGTTCATCGAGGTATATCCAGTGGCAAATATGATCACATCCGCTTTCAGTTCGGTTCCATTCTCAAGTTTCAAACCGTTTGGTTGGACCTCAACAACCTGT
This sequence comes from Rhodobacteraceae bacterium UBA1957, assembly GCA_002336405.1. Classification (GTDB taxonomy): domain Bacteria; phylum Pseudomonadota; class Alphaproteobacteria; order Rhodobacterales; family Rhodobacteraceae; genus CPC320. Next base: position 7,400 of record DDEJ01000022.1, on the reverse strand, counting down.
CCATGCGCCAGTTTAATTTTGCCATCGGCCACGAGTTCGCTTGCACCTACGTCAATGTAATACCCAGATCCACGGCGCAAATACTTTACAAACAATCCGCTGTTATCTGTTCCCCAATCCAGCAGAAAGCCAGCCTTTTCCAGCCGATCATAAAAATTTGCGTCCTTTTGTTTCATCGCCTCATAGACAGGCACCTGCAATGCTGGCAAAACCTTGTAGGGCAACGAGGCAAATATTAGATCTGCAATATCGGTGGTCACGCCATTGGCGACGGCCTGTTCCGAATAAAGATCGCCTAGGCCGATTTCCATCAGTGTTTTGGATTTCACGATATGTGTGCTGGAGCGCTGGACCATGGTAACAGCTGAACCGGCCTCCCACAGGGCCGCGGAAATATCGTGGGCGGAATTGTTAGAGCCAACTACAACGACCGATTTGCCGCAATAGGCATCGGGGCCGGTATGTTTCGACGAATGATGTATATCACCTTGGAAACTGTCCAGTCCCGGCACGTCGGGCAAGTTTGCCACCGCCGACATGCCCGTGGCCAGCACCAACTGCTGCGGTTTAAGCACTACCGTTTCGCCATCACGGTCGACCGTTACAGTCCATTCCTTGGTTGCCGCGTCGTAGCTTGCGCTTTGACAGGTTGTGCGCGCCCAATAATTCAGCTCCATGATTTTGGTATAGCTTTCCAGCCAATCGCCAATTTTGTCCTTAGGGCTGAACACAGGCCAATCGTCTGGGAATGGCAAATAAGGCAAGTGATCGTACCAGACCGGATCATGCAGGCAGAGCGATTTGTACCGCTTGCGCCAACTGTCGCCCGGGCGGTCGTTTTTCTCGACAATGATAGTCGGGACGCCCAGTCTGCGCAGCCGTGCGCCAAGGCCGATGCCGCCCTGGCCACCGCCGATAATGACCACGTAAGGCTGTGTTTTATAGCCCAGCTCGCGCGCTTCGCATTCGCGACGTTCGCTCCAGGTCTTGCGGTCCTTGATCGCACCGTGGGACACGCCCATATCACGGTTGGTGCCTTTTTTTTCTTCAAAACCCTTCAGCTCCTGCGCGGTTGTTAACAAGGTCCAACAGCCGTGCTCATTCAGTCTGACATGGCCCTTGCCATGTACGGCGTTGGTTTCAAATGTCAGCCAGGCCTCGGTAATGCCATCAGCTGTGATTGGCTCTCCTTTGATCTGCCAATTGGTTGGACGCACATTTTCTAGCGTTGTGTCGGCCATGTCCGCGATTGCCTCGCGCCCTTCCATCGTTTTGATATTCCACGTGAAAGCGACCAGATCGCGCCAGTAGCAATCTTTGGCAAACAGCGATTTGAGCGCATGGGTATCCGCCTTTTCAAGCGCGTCACTGAATTTGGCGAGCCAACTGGAAACGTGGGCGTGCGACGATGCAATGTCCATGGAAGTTCTCCTTGATATCAATGCCTGCTTTGCAGCCGAGGCATTCGTTTAATAGACCCAATGATAATTCATTGGGCTTTGGCAAGATACTCGAATAACAGCGCGACGGCTTCGCCCCCGGGGTCATTGTGACCTGCCAGATTTTAAGCAGACACATACGTTGCCCGTCCAGCCCCTGGCTTTGGTTATGTGTTCGCTCGCATCCGTGCCACTCTGCCTGTGCGGCGGCGGTAAGCCCATGGCGCAATGCGTTAAGCGCAGGTGTCAAGGCATCGATCATTGTCCGATCCCCGGGAGGGGCACCGCCGACGGCTTGGATACGCTTTAATCCAGACATTAAAGCGTTGTTCAGCGTGCTGCCATTGGCCGCGGCCTCGCCTGCCGAGGAAAAGAATATCGCAAGGATAACACCGGATGACCCGCCCATCGACTGGCTGAGTGTGCTGCCAATGGCGCGGAAAAGTTCTGCCGTGTCAGCCAGAGGTGGTTCATCTATTGCATTAGCAAGTGATTGGGCGGCTGCCGCAACCCTCGATCCTGTGTCGCCATCGCCGGATTTTGTGTCAAGCGCATTCAACTCTGCCTGAGCCGCGATTAGGGCTGTGCAAGCGGCTGAAAGCATTGTGTGAGTGGCTGAATGATCCAATGCCTGGTATTTTGGGATTTCCAAACTGATTGGAATCGGTGTCGTCTTAACCTCGCCAATGACAGAACACATCGGCCATGCACTGGGCGCGACTGGGGCCAGTATTGCGTCTAATTGTGCCTGATCCACGGGCAGTAAAGACATTGAAAAACCGTGTGTATCGAGCGCGCTCATCAATTGTGCTGGACCAATGATATGGCTGACCTGTGCGCTAATCTTAGATCGGCAAAGTTCATTTGCACGGACAGACATTTCAAGCGGTGTCGATCCCTCAAGATTGTTAAGCAACGCCACATAGAACCTAGTTTTCAGCTTGGGGGCCAAACGATCGACAACCATTTCCATCGCACTTCGAGCATTTTCGAAATCCACTTGTTCGACGCCGGGCTCGCCATGAATGCCAAGCCCCAATTCGGCCTTTTTGGTACCAATTTGATCCTCTTTGGGTGCACATGAAATGGGGCATGTATCAAGCGATATACCGATCGAGGCGACATCGGCAATGACACGGACAGATGCCTCAGTAACCGCGTTAAGATCAGCCCCTTTCTCAGCCAAAGCACTGGCGATTTTATGAACAAACAAAGTGCCTGCCAGCCCGCGCGCCTGGGGAATGTGTGGCAAAGCAATAGCGTCGTCGACCACTACCATGTTGACTTTCAAACCCAATGCCCGAGCGCGTTCTGCGGCCAATCCAAAGTTCAATCGATCGCCAATGTAATTCTTGACGATCAGCAAACAACCAGCGTCACCAGTCACGGCAAGTATCGCGGCGAGAACCGCGTCGGTGGATGGCGATGCAAATACATCGCCGCACACGGCCGTAGACAGCATGCCCTTTGCAACAAAGCCCGGATGTGCAGGCTCGTGTCCGGATCCTGCGCCTGACAACAACGCGACTTTAGATTTATCCCAGTCCGTTCGGATCACCACTTTGATATGTGGATATCCGTCCAGCCGGGAGCGTGATGATCCACAGGTGCTAAGAAACCCGTCTAACGCATCGTGAACTAAAGTTTCTTTAGTATTAATAAACGGCTTCATGTCAATTCCTTGATGCGTTTCGCCGTTCCAAGTCCATTTGGGTCTGCTGCTGGCTTAACTTGGTGCCACTACGCCTTTTTTCAGAATAATATTCCCATAGAGCCGCCTCTCGGCAGTTTGCACGATACAATAAGCGCGTTTTGCCTGTTCGTAGAATTCAAATCGCTCAACGGCTTGTATTATTGCAGGGTTGTCGGCCCTCTTGTCTATAATACGCTGAAATTCCACTCTTGTGTCAGGAATTTCATCCGGATCATCGACAACTTGCATCGTGCGGGCCGGGGCGTCGTCATAGCTATCGAGCGGTAAAACCGATAAAATCGCCGTTAGCGCTTCGGACGCCGTGACCCCAGCCAGCCGTTCGACCCGGTCTGCGCAGGCCTCTGCAGGAAAATTTACATCGACAATTATTAACTCGTCTCCGTGTCCCATTGCACTGAGATGACGTAATAAATCTGGCGTTAATACGACAGGAATCCCAATGAGCATAGCTTTCCAACTTCCATTTTGACCGTCTTTAACGAATACCTCTACATTAATGATTGACCTACGTCATCAAAAATGATTGACGTACGTCAAAATATGCCTCAATCTTTTTCTTAAAGGAGGAGTAAATGAGTCGGGTCACTGCACAAGATGTCGCTGAAGAGGCTGGCGTTAGCTTGGCAACCGTCGATCGCGTTTTGAATAAACGTAAAGGCGTGCGCAGCGAGACCATCAAAAAGGTCGCCACGGCCATGAATAGGCTAAACTTTGTCCGTGACCAGACAGCCGCAAATCTGGCGCGCAGTCGATCCTATCGGTTTACGTTCATCGTGTCGGCGGGCGAGACCTCATTTTTCTCGGACATCCAATCCGAAATCGAGGCCGCCAAATTTGAGGCCGCCAAAGAACGTATTGATATTCAGATGCTCACGGTTCCACCGCTGGACCCGCAGGCGATTGTCGAAGTGATTGAACGCTTGGGCGACGACATCGGTGATGGGCTGGCCTTGGTGGCTGTTGAGAGCCAAGCCGTGAGGGATTCAGTAAATGCATTGCGTGCTCGGGGGGTGCGGGTCGTGACGTTCATATCAGACATTCCCAATTCTCAGCGCCAGCGTTTTGTCGGGATCGATAATGTTGCCGCAGGCCGGGTGGCGGGTAGTCTGTTGAAACGTTTCATCTCGGCGCCCTCAGGTGACGTGGCAGTGGTTGCAGGCTCCAGCACATTGCGAGATCATGTTGAACGCCGTATGGGGTTTGAACAGGTCATGCGAACCGAATGCCGACACCTTAACGTTTTACCCTGGATTGAGGGCGAAGAGATGGCGGGGGTTGTTGAAGAAAAGCTGTCAAAGCTCATAGCCGGTAATCCCAATATTGTTGGGTTGTACAGTCTTGGTGGCGGTACACGTGGTGTGATTGGTGCAATTGACTCGGCAGAACAAAAAATAAGTATGGTGACGACCGAACTGTCTCAACATACGCGCGCTGCGTTGATTTCCGGCACAGTTGACGCGGTGTTGGTACAGGATCCCAGCCACGAAGTGCGCAGCGCAATCCGTGTGCTGCGGGCATTGGTGGATGAGGCGCCCATCAACGAAAAACAAGAACGTATTCGCATCGAGATCTTCATGCGCGACAACCTACCTTAGGGCTTATTTTTGATGATTCAAGGGAGTTTGAAATGAAAACGATCAAGGGACCAGCGTTGTTTTTGGCGCAGTTTGCAGGCGACGATGCACCGTTCAACAGCTGGGATAGTATCACCAAATGGGCAGCTGACTGTGGCTATATCGGTGTGCAGGTCCCCAGTTGGGACGGCCGATTGATCGATTTGGCAAAGGCAGCGGCGTCCAAGACCTATTGCGACGAGTTCAAAGGCATAGCTGCTGCCAATGGCGTTGAAGTTACCGAGCTTTCGACCCACTTACAGGGCCAGCTGGTCGCCGTACATCCGGCCTATGACGAGGCCTTTGACGGCTTTGCAGCCCTCGAAGTGCGGGGCAACCCCAAGGCGCGGCAGGAATGGGCGGTCGATCAGGTCAAAATGGCACTTACCGCATCAAAGAATATGGGGATCGGGGCACACGCAACATTTTCTGGCGCGTTGGCTTGGCCTTATGTTTATCCTTGGCCACAACGGCCCGCCGGTTTGGTCGAAACCGCCTTTGACGAATTGGCGCGCCGTTGGCTTCCAATTCTAAATTACGCAGAAGATTGCGGCGTCGATGTATGTTATGAAATTCATCCCGGAGAAGACCTGCATGACGGCATTACATATGAGATGTTTTTGGAACGCACGGGCAATCATAACCGTGCTTGTATGCTGTATGATCCCAGCCATTATCTACTGCAATGCCTTGATTACCTTGATAACATCGACATCTACAAAGATCGTATCCGGATGTTCCATGTCAAGGATGCCGAGTTCAATCCGACAGGAAGACAAGGCGTTTATTCAGGCTTTCAACCTTGGATCAATCGGGCCAGCCGTTTTCGGTCTTTGGGCGATGGCCAAGTTGATTTTGGGGCGATATTCTCAAAACTATCAGCGATAGATTTTGACGGCTGGGCAGTGGTCGAATGGGAATGTTGTCTGAAACATCCAGAAGATGGCGCCCGCGAAGGCGCGCAGTTTGTGAAAGATAGTATCATCCGAGTGACCGAACAAGCCTTTGACGATTTCGCCGATGGTGGCACGAACGAAGCTGCCAACAAGCGTATGCTTGGGATCTAGGGGAACACGAAATGAGTGGAAAATCTGGTAAGGGTAGGGCGTCAGACAGCAACCACGCTACAGTTGCGTCTGATGAAATTCGTCCCCTTCGGTTGGGCATGGTTGGCGGCGGACGTGATGCTTTTATCGGCGCAGTACACCGCATTGCTGCGCGTATGGACAATAAATTCCAATTGGTTGCGGGTGCGTTGTCCTCGACCCCAGAAAAAGCCTTGGCTTCGGCCGCTGATCTGGGCCTTGCAGAGGCGCGCGCCTATTCAGACTTTCGTCAAATGGCGGAGCGCGAGGCGCGGTTGAAGGATGGGATCGAAGTGGTGGCAATTGTCACGCCAAACCACATGCACGCGCCCATCGCCGAGGAGTTCCTGCGCCGCAACATTCACGTGATCTGTGACAAGCCGCTAACCGCCACTTTGCTCGAGGCAAAATCACTGGCAAAGGCGGCAGAACGCTCAGATGCGCTGTTTGTGCTGACCCATAATTACACCGGTTATCCGATGGTGCGCGAGGCGCGCGAATTGATCAGCAAGGGTGATTTGGGTGATATCCGTGTGGTCCAAGTCGAATACGCGCAGGACTGGCTGAGCGAACCGTTGGAAAATACTGGTCTGAAACAGGCGGAGTGGCGCACTGATCCGGCGCGTTCAGGGGTTGGCGGGGCGACAGGTGATATCGGCACGCATGCCTATAACCTTGTGAGTTTTATCTCTGGTTTGAAGCTGAAAAGCCTATGCGCCGATCTAGACAGTTTTGTCGATGGCCGAAAGGTCGATGACAATGGCCATGTTCTGTTGCGGTTCGAAGGGGGCGCCAAGGGGATGCTGTGGTGCAGCCAGGTAGCACCGGGAAACGAAAATGCCTTGTCGATAAGGATTTATGGCTCAAAAGGCGGGATTGAATGGCATCAAGAGGCCCCCAACTATCTGTGGCATACTCCGCTTGGGGAACCCAAACGCCTGATCACTCGAAACGGGGCAGGGGCCGGAAATGCGGCGGCTCGCATGTCTCGTATTCCTCCTGGTCATCCAGAGGGATATCTTGAGGGGTTCGCCAATATCTATGGCGAGGCTGCAGCAGCGATCCGTGCAAAAATCGCCGGACGCGATCCAGATCCTGATGTTCTTTATCCAACGATCCAAGACGGGGTTGCAGGGGTCGTATTTGTCGATGCTTGCGTTAGGTCATCGAAATGCCAGGGAGCTTGGGTGAATGTCTGAGCTAAAAGTCCAGAATCTACGGCGCACTTTCGGATCGGTCGTCGCGCTGGAAGACATGAGCTTTGATGTGCACGAAGGCGAGTTCTTTTGCCTGCTGGGTCCGTCATCCTCTGGCAAGACGACGACCTTGCGCTCGATCGCGGGTTTGGAGCAATTGGACAAGGGCAAGGTGCATTTCGCCGGGCAAAACGTCACCAACGCACCAGTGCAAGGCCGCGGAATGTCGATGATTTTCCAGACCTTTGCGCTGTATCCGCATCTAAGCGTTGAGGCCAATTTCGCCCATCCGCTGCGCCGGTCAGGTGTCAGCAGTTCAGAGGTGAAAAAGCGTGTTGGCGAAGTGGCAGAAC
>DDEJ01000061.1:818-9366 GCA_002336405.1 Rhodobacteraceae bacterium UBA1957 | reverse complement strand
TGAGATGTTGCCAGCTTACAGCTACAAGACGCTGCTTTTCGGGTGGGTCGATAGTGCGCGCCTAATTTTAAACCTTACACTTTAAGCTGGTTTAACATCGGTGAAGTGCTATCGTTTTATTCTTGGTTGCGAAAAAGGTGCCGGGCAATTATGCAAAAACAATCAGCGATCTACCTCATTTTACTGGGCGGCACTTGCATGAGCTTTATCGGGCTGTGCATGCGCCTGATTGAGGCGGCCGATGGGTTCCAGATATTATTTTATCGCTCGATCAGTCTGAGCCTGATTGTTGGCCTAATCTGTTGCTTGCGGCGTTGGACAGGGCCGGTGACCTTTGTCAAAAGCCTTGACCGGACGGATATGGTGATGGGGGCAGCTCTGGCGATTGCCTTTGCGACGTATGTCTTTGCCATGATCCACACTTCGGTGGCATCCACCTTATTTATCCTGACCTCAACGCCGTTTATGGCAGCGGTTCTCGGCTGGGTATGGATCGGTGAAAAGCCCCATCCAATGACTTGGGTGGTGATGGTCGCCGCCAGTATCGGGGTTGCGATTATGATAAGTGAAGGTGTTGCTTTGGATCGTAATTTTGGCAATATTATGGCGCTTATCTCGGCGCTGAGTTTTTCGGTTATGTTAGTTCTGGCGCGGCGCAGCGGCAAAACTGACGTGTTGGGCGGCACTTTTGCGGGGGGTGTCTTTGCCGTTGTGATTGGGTTGGTGATGTCGATGGTGTTCGGCACTGGCCTGAGCGTGAGCGGGTTTGATATGGGTATATGCCTGTTTATGGGCGCGTTCAGTATCGGGATTGGTATTGCATTTGTGACCTGGGGGGCCAGCTATGTGCCCGCGGCCGAGGTTAGTATTCTGGTGCTGATCGAAAGCGTGTTGGGACCGCTTTGGCCGTGGATTGTGCTTGGCGAGACCTTAACCAAGCATGAGATCATCGGTGGTATGATAGTTTTGGGATCGGTGGTGGCGTTTGCGCTTGTTAGTCGCAGGGATGCCAGAAACGCACAAACAGCAACGGTTTTATAAAGAAAAGACGTCGATAAAGGGTGATTACAGAGTATCATATCTAGCTATATTTAATATTGAAACAATGATCTAAAATGCTGTGCCAATCTTTAATGTCCGAGCGGTTTTGCGAGCCGCTCGGACTGGTACGTGTGCTTGGTTAGGCTGCCGCGACTTGTTTGACCTTTTCGATTAGAACCTCTGCTTGCCGAATTGAGGCGTAATCGATCAACCGGCCATCCAGCGAGACCGCGCCTTTGCCGGCCATCTCAGCATCGGCCATGGCCTTCAAAATGCGCTCTGCGCGGTCCACCTCGCTATCCGATGGGCTCATCACTTCATTGGCCAGCGCCGCTTGGCTGGGGTGGATGGCCCATTTGCCTTCACAGCCCAAAACCGCAGCCCGTTTTGCAGCAGCACGATAGCCGTCGGGATCAGAGAAATCGCCAAACGGGCCGTCGATCGGGCGCAACCCATTGGCTCGGGCGGCCACCACCATGCGCGCCAGTGCGTAATGCCACATGTCGCCCCAGTGGACATCGCGGCTTCCATCTTTTGCGGGATCGGTCAGGACCGAATAATCCTCGTTTACGCCACCGATAATTGTGGTGCGCGCACGGGTCGAGGCGGCATAGTCTGCAACACCGAAATGCAGGCTTTCATTGCGGGGTGACGCGGCCGCGATCTCAGAGACGTTTTGCATACCCAGAGCCGTCTCAATTATATGTTCAAAACCGATGCGTTTTTTATAGCCTTTTGCCGCCTCGATTTGGGTCACCATCATATCGACGGCGTAGACATCTGCAGCGGTGCCGACTTTGGGGATCATGATCAGATCTAGCCGTTCCCCGGCCTGTTCAACGATGTCGACCACATCGCGATACATATAATGTGTATCCAATCCGTTGATTCGAACCGACATGGATTTCTTGCCCCAATCAATCTCGTTGAGGGCTTTTATGATGTTTTTTCGGGCCTGTTCTTTCTCATCGGGTGCAACCGCATCTTCGAGATCTAGAAAGATCACGTCGACATCTAATTTAGCCGCTTTTTCAAACATTTGCGGTTGACTGCCGGGGATTGCTAATTCGCTGCGGTTTAGCCGGCCTGGGGCCTGTTCAATAGGGTGAAAACTCATTTTAAACGCTCCTAATATTGTTCTAATAATTTAGGGGAGCATACAAGTGCGGGAAAATTCATCCTGTCAAGATGCTTTAAGTCACACCAATACGACTGGTGTAAAATTTAAAAATTGGGAATTCTTAGGTCCCGTTGGATAAGCGCGACGAATAGTAAAACGCAATCGCTTGAGCGCGGTTGCGCACGGACAGTTTATCGAACAAGTTTGATAGGTGGAATTTGACTGTGTTGATTGAGATGTCAAACTCTGCAGAGAGTTCACGATTTGTCATCCCCTTGGATAGTGCCTCCAGGATCATGCGTTCGCGACGCGATAATTGTTGGATTGGGTCGTTTTGCAGGTCGCGAATGTCGAGGAATGGAAAGACCATTTTTCCGGCAGCAACCTGAATGCACGTCGATAATAAAACCTCGATGTCACCAGAGCGTGGCGCAAAACCCGCAGCGCCAGCTGTCATTGCCAGTCGGGGCAACTCGGGGGTGTCATCGCCATAGATGACAAGGCGCGGGGCGTTTTCTTGGTCACGCAAAACCTCGATGAGCTTGGCTCCGCCCAAAACCGGGAGTTGCCAGCCAATGACCCCAATCTCAACTGGGACCCGCATCACCATCCCCAAAAAACCCTCTGCGGTGGCAGAAGTCGCCACCAGAGAAAAGCGTGGGTCGCGATCAAAAATATCAGACATGCCAGATAGGATTAGTGGATTGTTGTCTGCTAGCATGATGTTAATTGGTTTTACGTCTTGATTTATCATTTGAATTTCAGTCCAATTTAAAGACACCTACACTAATGGGTAGAGAAAAACGCGGTATACTACGGCATACTTACCTTTATGGGTGGTTAAATACCTACCTAATTAGCTACCCATAAGCAGTAGTAACCGATATTGTGCAACTTGTCGATTTATCATTCAGTCAAACCATTGCAGATTTGTAAGATCGCAAATGTGCACGGACGTCGACTGTCACGCTGTGAGGAGGAATGATCAATGGCTGGACCAAAAAGTTTATTTGTACCGGGGCCCACAAACGTCCCAGAAATTGTGCGCAAAGCCATCGATATCCCGATGGAGGACCATCGCGCACCCGATCTGCCTGCCTTCACCTTGCCGCTGTTTGCGGATTTAAAGAAGGTGTTCAAAACAGACAGCGGCCAAGTTTTTCTATTTCCCGCTTCGGGGACCGGCGGCTGGGAGGCGGCGATTACCAACACGCTTAACCCCGGTGATAAAGTGCTGGCGTCACGATTTGGCCAGTTCTCACATCTTTGGATTGATCTGTGCCAACGGCTGGGGCTTGAGGTGCAGGTGGTAGACTGTGATTGGGGTACGGGCGTTCCAGTAGACAAATTTGGTGAAATTCTGGCCGCCGATCGCACCCATGAGATCAAAGCGGTTCTGGCGACCCAGAACGAAACTGCGACGGGTGTTCAATCTGATATTGCGGCGCTGCGCCGGGCGATGGATGGGGCACAGCACCCGGCATTGTTGTATGTGGACGGTGTCAGCTCGATCGGCTCTGTTGATTTTCGGATGGATGAATGGGGTGTTGATCTGGCGGTTTCTGGGTCGCAAAAAGGTTTTATGTTGCCTGCGGGTTTGGCGATCCTTGCCGTTAGCAAGAAAGCCATTGAGATTTCGGCATCTGCGCAGATGTACCGCTGTTATTTTGATTTCAAAGATATGATGGCTACCAACGCAACCGGGTATTTCCCCTATACGCCGCCCATGACATTGTTGCGGGGCTTGCGGGCGTCACTTGATGTGATGCTTGACGAGGGATTGGACGCCATTTTTGCCCGCCATAGATTTCTGGCTGAGGGTGTGCGTTGTGCGGTTGCTGGCTGGGGTCTTGAGCTTTGTGCCAAAGGACCTGAATGGCATTCAGACACGGTCAGCGCTATCATGGTGCCCAAGGGCTATGATGCAAATGAGGTCATCTCGCGTGCCTATCACCGCTATGGGCTTAGTCTTGGTGCGGGGCTCTCACAGATGGCTGGAAAGCTGTTTCGGATTGGTCATCTCGGAGATCTCAACGAATTGATGTTAATCAGCGCCATTGCTGGGGCTGAAATGTCCATGCAGGATGTCGGCATCCCGATTATCGCCGGATCCGGAGTTGCAGCGGCCGAGACGTTTTATCGCGAAAACGGTGAACGCCTTTTGATGGCTGCGCAATAAATTCTGACCAAAAGGACCCTTAAGATGGATATCCATGAATATCAGGCTAAGGATGTGCTGGCAAAATTTGGCGTGCAGATTGCCCCAGGCGCGTTGGCTTATAGCCCTGAGCAAGCGGCCTATCGGGCGCGCGAGCTTGGCGGTGATAAATGGGTAGTAAAAGCGCAGGTCCATGCTGGTGGTCGCGGCAAGGCGGGTGGGGTTAAAATATGCGAGACTGAAAATGAAATTCAGACCGCCTGCGAGAATATGTTCGGCAAGAAATTGATCACCCATCAGACAGGTTCCGAAGGTAAGGGCATCTACCGCGTCTATGTCGAAGCGGCTGTAGCGATTGACCGGGAAATTTATCTGGGTTTTGTTTTGGACCGTTCGTCCCAGCGGGTGATGGTGGTTGCCAGTCACGAAGGCGGGATGGAAATTGAGGAAATTTCGGAAGAGCGGCCGGACAGTATTGTGCGCTCAACCGTCGATCCGGCAGTTGGGTTGCTTGACTTCCAATCGCGAGAGATTGCCTTTGCACTGGGTTTAGAGCCAAACATGATACAGCAAATGGTGCGGACGCTAAAAAGCTGCTATCGGGCATTCACGGATTTAGATGCCACGATGGTTGAGATAAATCCGCTTGTGATCACCAGTGACAAACGCATTTTGGCGCTGGATGCCAAGATGACCTTTGATGATAATGCACTGTTTCGTCATCCGCAAATCTCGGAACTTCGCGATAAAAGTCAAGAAGATCCGCGTGAAAGCCGTGCCGCTGATCGGGGTCTGTCCTATGTCGGGCTTGAGGGGAATATTGGCTGTATTGTCAATGGTGCTGGCCTTGCTATGGCGACGATGGATACAATAAAGTTGGCCGGTGGCGAGCCGGCAAATTTCCTAGATATTGGTGGTGGAGCGACACCAGAAAGGGTGGCCAAAGCCTTTCGTCTGGTGATGTCGGACCAAAATGTGCAGGCGGTTCTGGTTAATATTTTTGCAGGTATAAACCGCTGCGACTGGGTCGCTATGGGTGTTGTGCAGGCACTGAAGGAAGTGACGGTAGAGGTGCCGGTGGTGATCCGGTTGGCTGGAACCAACGTGGAGGAGGGGCAGCGTATTTTAGCGCAATCCGGGCTGCCTATCATCCGCGCAAATACCTTGATGGAGGCCGCCGAGCGGGTGGTTGTGGCGTGGCAAAATGATTTGAAACAAAATACAAATATAAGGATCGCTCAATGAGCATTTTTCTCGATCGTGATACTCGGGTTCTCGTGCAGGGTATAACCGGTCGGATGGCGCGTTTTCACACCAAAGACATGCTTGAGTATGGGACAAATGTTGTCGGTGGTGTGGTGCCGGGCAAAGGCGGTGAAACCGTAGAGGGGGTGCCGGTTTTTGACACGGTAAAAGAGGCTGTCGCCGTCACCGGTGCCAACGCCAGTCTTGTTTTTGTGCCCCCCCCCTTTGCCGCCGATAGTATTATGGAAGCGGCGGACGCCGGAATTGGTTACTGCGTGTGTATCACCGACGGTATTCCCGCGCAGGATATGATTGCGGTGAAACGTTATATGATGCGCTATTCACGGGAAAAACGCATGATTTTAACGGGGCCAAACTGTGCGGGCACCATCAGCCCCGGCAAAGCGCTTGTTGGTATTATGCCGGGCCACATCTATCTGCCGGGTCACGTTGGTATTGTCGGTCGATCTGGAACTTTGGGCTATGAGGCGGCAGCACAGCTAAAAAATCTTGGTATCGGGGTGTCGACATCTGTTGGCATTGGTGGAGATCCGATCAATGGCTCTTCGTTTAAAGATATCCTTCAACACTTTGAGGATGACGGTGACACCCACGCCATCGCGGTGATTGGTGAAATTGGCGGTCCACAAGAGGCCGAGGCGGCTCATTATATTCGGGAGCATATCACCAAACCCGTCGTCGCCTATGTAGCAGGCATGACGGCACCAAAGGGGCGCACTATGGGTCATGCTGGAGCGATTATTTCCGCCTTTGGTGAAAGTGCCTCTGAAAAAGTTGAAATTCTCACCGCTGCCGGGGTGACCGTCGCGGCAAATCCGACGGTGATGGGTGAAACTATCGCCAGTGTCTTGTGATTGGAGGGTGCCAGCGTGATGAAACCCCGCATTTTTGTCACCCGCCGCTGGCCTGCAGCAGTGGAAGCAAGGCTGTCAGAACACTTTGACACGGTGCTTAACACCGGCGACAAGCCGCTCGACGCCAGTGAGTTTCGCGCGGCACTCGCGTCATATGATGCGGTGCTGCCCACGGTGACGGATACTTTGTCATCAGCGGCCATGGATGTGCCGAAGCTGCGCACGAAAATTCTGGCAAACTATGGTGTTGGGTACAGTCATATTGATGCCAAAACGGCGGCAAGCCATAATATTATGGTGACAAATACACCCGATGTCCTCTCGCAATGTACGGCGGATCTGGCTATGACGCTTATGTTGATGGTGGCGCGCCGTGCGGGAGAGGGCGCCCGTGAAATTCATGATAACGCCTGGTCGGGATGGCGCCCAACCCATTTGGTGGGCACGAAAGTGTCTGGCAAAACGCTGGGCATAATTGGATATGGCAGGATTGGTCAGGAAATGGCTAAACGCGCCCATCACGGCTTTGGTATGAAGATCATTGTGCAAAACCGCAGTTCGGTGGCAGCAGACGTATTGGCCCAATGCAATGCTACTCAGGTCAACAGCATAAACGATCTGATGCCACTATGCGATTTTGTTTCCCTGCATTGCCCCGGAGGGGCGGCCAACCGTCATATGATCCGGACCGAACAGCTTGAATTGATGAAACCTGATGCGTTTTTGATCAACACCGCGCGTGGCGAAATTATCAATGAACACGATTTGGCACAGGCTCTATGGTTTGAGACCATCGGTGGCGCCGCACTGGACGTCTTTGATGGTGAGCCGAATATATCTTCAAAGCTGCGTGGATGTGACAACCTTGTGATGCTGCCTCATTTGGGCAGCGCAACCCGCGAAACCCGTGAGGCCATGGGCTTTCGGGTGTTAGATAACCTGATAGATTTCTTTTCAGGACTGCCGCCGCGTGACCGGGTGTTATAAAGGCGCAGGCAATGCTGGGGTGTGCGCCCTGCTGACAAGTTACGGATTTTTGAACCGCGCTGGTGATGGCGTTTGGCGGTCTGTGCATATTTAACCTCATTTCAGGGGGTTTAGCGTTCACTGGCGTGGTCGGGCGATCTGATTAACATTGCGGGATCGGCGTGTTATGGGTATGCATATGCTTGTGAAATTATCTGATTGACGGGGCTGATACCCCGCTGGTTATGCCGGAGACACCCTATGAAACAGCGCCTGTTGGCTTTCTCGCTTGCCCTACCGATCCTGACGGCTGCCCCTGTTTGGGGGCAATGTACCAAACTGTGTGAGCAAGAATGGTGGCAAAAGGCTAAAGTGAACGACATCATCGTCGAATTGGACAGCGGGCTTGATATGAGCGACCGTGATCTGGGCGGCTCGACCATGTTGCACTGGGCGGCAGGGTTTGGGGTTCCGGATGTGGTTTTGGCATTGCTCACCACCAATATAGGCATCAATGATGTGGATAATTACGGGCATACCCCTTTGCATTGGGCGGTTTTGACCGGCAGCTCAGAGATTATTGTAGGCTTGCTGGAGGCGGGGGCAGATACCACCGTGATTGGGATTGACGGACAGACACCCGTTGATCTGGCAAAGGAAAATGAAAACCTGAAAGGAACGCCGGGTTATATTGCCTTGCTTGGGGCCAAAGCGGCATCGGTCACGGCGGCCTGCCCAAAGCTGTGTGATGACGGCTGGTGGAAAACAGCGCAGCTTGCGGATCTTCGTAACGAATTGGAGGGCGGGGCCGATGTGAATGCCCTTAGCCGACAGGGTTGGACGCCATTGCACAAAGCGGTGTGGCGGGGCGATGCAAAAGCGGTGCTGGTTTTGCTGGAGTTTGATGCAGATGCAACCGCGCTGGCAAAAGACGGCAAAACGCCTTGGAACTATGCCGAGTTCAGCAAGAAACTGACTGGAACCAAAGCCTATTGGGCGTTGAAAGACGCACAAGAGCAGTGAGGCTGCTACTGCGAGATTTTTGCGATCCGGCGCTGTGCCCGCAGAAATTTATGACTGTGGTGTTTCGGGGCTGATTTTTCCGCGGTCTTTCAAACTGTATCGCTTGCATTGTCGGTGTCG
>DDEJ01000061.1:0-476 GCA_002336405.1 Rhodobacteraceae bacterium UBA1957 | reverse complement strand
CAGGGCCTAATAACTGACAAAACAGTCGGATGCCGCATCAAAGCTCATTTATAGCATACCTAAAATTTAAATCGAAGTTTGAGAGCACCCAGACGCAATCATTGTTTCACAGATAGGTGGCCCTAAATCCCGGTATCTGGTTCGTGATCGGGGTGACTGCCATCAGTCTGTGCTCCGAGACGTTTTGCAACGGCCTGCGAAACATGGTTGTCATGATCTATGTGGCTGACCAATTGAATTTAGCCACGGCTTTGGTACGCCCAATAACGCACTGCTTGCGCAGCTTCATGCGTACCCGTTGCCCTCCGCCCTTCATAAAGATGCCAAGCCAACTCAACGTCGGGCCAAGTGTTTGTCTGTATGCAGCGTGGTGACCGCACATTCCATATAGACTTCTGACGTGCGATCCAGTCCCTTCATAGGTTTGAAGGGAATTTCTATAGGGTAGCCACAAATGAGTTTCTCACAAGAGTTCC
>DDEJ01000081.1 GCA_002336405.1 Rhodobacteraceae bacterium UBA1957 | reverse complement strand
CCTGATGCAAAAGTGCCAAAAGTTGCCAAAATTAAAAAGTCATTGAATAAAATCATGACCACTTTTTGATCGCTTTAGCTGCCATTGGCGACAGCTACCAAGCTTGGTTGTAACCCAAAGGGCTCAGGGCGACAGGTTGAATAAGACGCGGCCCATGCGGGATCAATTGCGCTATATTATGTCCTGCTGTACCCCAAAGACAAATTATGGTCTGTCTCACAGGTATCGCCTGAACAGCATTCGAAGATATTGGATTTGCAAATGACGCATTGCTCATGTCCGTGAACGACAACAGTGGTCAAGGGCGATTGACACCTTGGGCAGCGTGGCCGGTTTGCGTTGCCAGGATGGCTGTGATTATCCATTCTACCCTAACCGGCTGAAATCCAAACAATAATAGCAGTAAAGGCGAAGGCGAATAACAGCGCATAGGTCGCGACCATCCCGCTCATCGCTGCATCAGACTTTTTCTTAGGTGCGGGCTCGTCTTGGTTGGGTGTCTCTGGAGTGTTGTTCATTTAAGTCTCGCGTATGTTTTATTGGAAAATAGCTCAAAATGCGATCAATGCAACCAAGTACAAAACACATCGGCCATACGGGCTATTGAAATAATCAAATGATAAAGCATTCGGGGAATGAAGGCGTTTGTGTGTGTCTTTTCTATCTTAATGTTCGTCCTGTGATGCGCCCATGACTATAACGCGGGCACTGGTGCCTGAGCACGGCCGTGACCCATTGCGCGAAGCGCGCGCAACATCTTCTATTTGGTCCGATGTGATGGTGCAGATCGGGTGAGATTGTGCGAGCCTTCCTTCGCAATCGGGCGAAATCTTCTGTTCTGGCGGCTTAGACATTTTGGGGCGGGCTTGCCAGAGCCGTAGGCAGCAAGCCGCCAATCTGTTTTCTGGCGACGTTTCGGACGATGATAAGAGACAGTACCCAACCGCTTGTTACTGCCGTGGCAATGCCAAACCAAACGCCCTGCACGCCAAAATCTGTGAAGCTTATGAACACCCAAATAAAAAATGCCACAGCAAACCCTTGGCGGTAGATGCTGATCCACAGTGTCCAAATTGCCTGTTTAAACGCTTGTAACAGTGAGTTTATCGAAAAAAGCATCATATAGATTGGGAATAAAAAAGCGTCGACGCGCAGATAGCTGCTGCCGGCGCGAATAACATCGGGATCAGTGCTGAACAGTGCCATCGCAAAGCTGCCACCAAACAATAAAATGGGCGTCGCAACCGCAGTCATCACAAAGCCGGCAGCCCAACAATATTTTAAAGCTTCGCGCACGCGGTCATATTTTTGGGCGCCAAAGTTCTGCCCTGCAATTGGCAAGAGTGCGCCCGTCATACCAAGAACTGGCAACAAAAAGATCTGTTCTATTCTCAAAGCAACACCGTAAGCTGCAACCGCATGGCCACCAAAGGTCTTGAGAGCAAACTGAACGACGAAACCGGATACGAACATGACCATAATTGCCGAGCTGGCAGGCAACAGCTGTTCAAAAATCTTTTTAAAGCTGTCTTTGTCAGGTCGGAAAGCGGCGATCGAAACAGACTGCATAATCTCAAGCTGAAAGATTCGGACCACAATATAGACCATGACGCCAGTTTGGCTGATGATGGTGGCTGCGGCGATACCATTGAACCCCATGCCAGACCAAAAGTCGGGCAGGCCAAACATGAATAGAGGATTGAGCCCAATGTTGGCCACAAACGCCACCATAAGGGCGCGTTGCATGCTACGACTGTCGCCGTGCGCCTGTAAGATCCCGTTGCCGCCATAAGCCAGTAAAAATCCGGGCAAAGCAAAAATAAGCCAATGAAAATATCCCAGCGCCGCGTCGCGATACGCCCCGGGTTCTGAGACCAAGATGATCAGTACCGGCCCAAGGAACCAGCCAATTATCATGCATGATGCGGTGATACCCACGCCGAACGCTAAGCCTTGCACCACATAGCGCTGGGCCTCGGCGTCATCGCCGCTGCCTTTGGCATTGCTGACAAGGGTGCTGAGTGCCGAGCTGAGGCCGAATCCCACCGCCATCAGGATGAAAAATGCTTGGTAGCCTATTGCAAGCCCGGCCTGTGCTTCTGTTGAAAGCAGGCCTGCGTAATAGACATCTACCACGTTATAAAGTGTCGTAAATAGCATCCCAAAAGCGGCTGGCACGGCAAGCGTACGAAAATGCGAGGCCATCGGACCTGTCGTCAAATCATCTTTTTTCATGAGGTATTTTCGTTCATTTTCCTGCGGAGGTTCGGTATGCCAATACCTCCTACTTTTCTTTGTTCATCGCTTTTCAAGGACGGTTTTTTTGGGAAATCGCCATGCTTATTTTTTGTTTATCTCGCTAGGGGCGATATGTAGGGTTAGATATGCAATATCAAGTGGAGCCGTAGGATCGCTATTTGTCTTTGTGACAGCGAACGTCAAAAGAGCCAAGCGACTTTTGGGCGTACTGTGCCCAAGCGCAGTATGTAGGGATTGAAAGCCCTATCGTTTGGCGGCGCGCACCCGCAATGTATATGCAAAAATTGCTGTTTTGCGCAAGATTATTTGTAATCGCGCTGCAAGCATAATTTTTTGCGCAGATTACCAATGTCTCAAAAAAAACCGACAAATACGGCGTTGCCGGCGCAAGCTGTGCGCGACAAATTGCGCGTGTGCCGCTGCGCGGTGGTAAGTGTTTATCATTTCAGCACTTCTTGCGTGAGCCTTCGGTGTTCATTTGCGGCATCTCGTTTGACGGATTTAAGGCGCAATGATCTGGCTCTTAAATCCAAATTTTGCGTTTGACATCAATGACGCGTTGGCCGCTGGTGGCCATGGCCTTTGGCGTGGTCACAATGCTATCCTGTCATTGAAATACGGGGGTGAAACAGGGTTTGGTTCTGTCGGAACGGCACAAGAATGAAACAAAAGTTGGGGTCGCCGAATATGACGCGCACAAACGCTTTGAACAAAAGCGTGCATCCCCCCGCAAATTTCCTAATGAATGGAAAGTGGTGGGCGACCCTGGAATCGAACCAGGCGTGCGTCTCCGCGAGGGAGTTACAGTCCCCTGCCACACCTTGCGGCCTGTCGCCCACGTGCATGGCTTTTCAGCCGTGCTGTAAACGCGTCACTACAGTTGCCTTTTTCCCACGTCAACCGGAAAATCCCTTGCAGCCGCCGTATCAACAGAGCATCTAGGTGCGCAGGTACCTATAAGGCTGCTACATCATGAAAAAACCCACATGGGTGATCGAAAAAGAACAGGCCAAGCGCGCATCAGCGGCCGAGACCGTATGGTTGTTTGGTCTGCACGCGGTGCGCGATGCATTGGTAAATCCAAAGCGGGTTAAACTGCGGCTTGTGGTGACAAAGAATGCCGCAGATAAACTCAATGAGGCGATCGAGATTGCGGCATTGACCCCTGAAATTTGCGATCCGCGCAGGTTTGATGCGCCGCTGGATCCACAATCGGTGCATCAAGGGGCCGCACTTGAAGTTAAGGCGCTGAATTGGGGCAGCTTGGCGGATGTTGCCATCCCAAAGGGGGCGCGGCCGCCGCGGCTTGTTTTGCTCGACCGGGTGACCGATCCACATAATGTCGGGGCGGTTCTGCGTTCAGCGGAAGTTTTTGGCGCCAATGCGGTGATTGCGACATTGCGCAACTCTGCCCCTGAAACTGGCGCTTTGGCAAAAACGGCCAGCGGCGCGCTGGAACGTCAGCCTTACCTGCGTGTGCGCAATCTGGCTGACGCAATTATTGAACTGCAAAATATGGGCTATCTGGTTTTGGGACTGGATGGAGAAGCATCGGGCACGATTGAAGCTGCGCTGGAAGGTCGGCGTGATCGGCCCGTGGCGCTGGTGCTTGGGGCGGAAGGGCCGGGTTTGCGCGAAAAAACCAAGACGACCTGCGACGCATTGGTTAAAATTGCGGATGCGGCTGGGTTTGGTTCTTTGAATGTGTCCAATGCCGCGGCTGTTGCTTTATATGCCGCTCAGGCGCATGCCGTGTCACAGCCCTCTGGGGACGCTGATTAAGGAAGTATCCGGCCTGCATACGGTTTGTGGTGCGCAGAGCACGGTTTCCGTCTTCACTCAGACAGTAAAGCTTTCTACACTCATCCGACAAGGCGCATATTTATGGGCTGCCAAGATCAGAATTGGAGAACAGGCAATGGGTTTCGAGACGCCCGGCAAGGTGGAAGAGAACTGGCAAGATGCGATTTCGTCGGTAGAAGAGATTATTGACGATGCACGCAATGGCCGGATGTTTATTTTGGTCGATCATGAAGATCGCGAAAATGAAGGTGATCTGGTAATCCCCGCTCAGATGGCCACGCCAGATGCGATCAATTTTATGGCCAAACACGGCCGCGGTTTGATTTGTCTCACTTTGCCCAAAGACCGGATCGCAGCACTGGGGCTGCCGCTAATGGCAAGCAGCAACTCGTCACGCCACGAGACTGCTTTTACGGTGTCGATTGAGGCTCGTGACGGGGTGACAACAGGCATCTCCGCTCATGATCGGGCACGCACTGTGGCGGTGGCGATCGATGCGTCAAAGACTGCCGAAGATATCGCCACACCGGGTCATGTTTTTCCACTTCAGGCGCGCAATGGCGGTGTTTTGGTCCGGGCAGGCCACACCGAAGCGGCGGTGGATCTAAGCCGGTTGGCGGGGTTAAACCCCTCAGGTGTCATCTGCGAAATTATGAA
>DDEJ01000032.1:2053-2860 GCA_002336405.1 Rhodobacteraceae bacterium UBA1957 | reverse complement strand
GTGCAGCCCATTTATGCGTTTATGGCAGAGGCAGACCTTTTCTCCAGTGTGGAAGCTGACTATGCGGGGTGGTCGTTTAAAGCCGGCAGGGGGGTCGAATGCTGCCCCCTATAGTCTTTTTTTTCGTTTAGCGCTGTCTTAGTTTTGGGTTCAGGGCGTCGTTTAAGCCATCCCCAACCATTGATATTGACAATACGGTGACGAAAATGGCCACCCCGGGTGCGGTCACCGTATAGCTGGCATCCAGAATATATTGCCGGTTTGAGCCGATCACTTGCCCCCAACTGACCACATTCGGGTCGGTTAGCCCCAGAAAACTCAGTCCGGCCTCAAAAAGAATGGCAGAACCCACCATCAGGGCGGCCTGCACGATGATTGGAGCTAGGGCATTAGGCAGAATAACCCGAAACATCAGACGGTGATTTCGGGTGCCTGAGGCGCGGGAGGCCATCACGTATCCCAGCTCCCTGATACGCAGAAATTCGGCTCTGGTGATCCGCGCCACAGCCGTCCAACTAACCACCCCAATGGCGACAGTGATCATTGGCAGTGAGGCGCCAAACAGCGCCACGATAACCATCGAGAACAGCAGGGTTGGCAAGACTTGAAAAAATTCGATAATCCGCATCAGAATTTCTTCGATCAGCCCAAGGTAAAACCCAGCCAGAGCACCGACGGTCACTCCGATGAAAATGGACATAAAGGCGGCTGCAAACCCGATTAGGATGGATGCACGGGCACCGTGGATCAGGGCGGCCAATAGGTCGCGTCCAAGATAATCGGTCCCCAGAAGAAACCCGTCCTTTC
>DDEJ01000032.1:0-1685 GCA_002336405.1 Rhodobacteraceae bacterium UBA1957 | reverse complement strand
AAAATGGCGCAGATTATGATTGTCGTCAGCATCACCAAGGCCGCCACCGCCGCATGGTTCTGGCAAAACCGCCCCCAGGCCTCGGCGGTGGGGTGACGGGTTTTGCGGTCAGTTTTGTTTTGGGCCTGTTGTGGGGTCTGATCTGGGTTTGGCGGAAATGGGGTCATGTTGTGCCTTTGATCCTGGGATTGACCAGCCGCAGAGCCAGATCGGTCAACAAGTTGCCCACCACAACCACGAGGGTTGAAAAGAATAAGATGCCCAAAATCGTTGGGGTGTCGCGCGCAATAATGGATTGAAACGCCAAGGTCCCAAGTCCTGGCCAACTGAACACTGTCTCCACCAACACGGCGCCAGAGATAACAGCAGAGAATTGTAGCCCGGCGAGTGTAATGACGGGCGATAGCGAATTTTTTAGCGCGTGGCGGCACACCACTGCGCGCTGGCTCAAGCCTTTGGCAATTGCCGTGCGCACATAGTCAGATTTTAGCTCATGGATCATGGCAGTGCGCGATTGTCGTGAATACAGTGCAATAAAGATGGACGACAGGGTCAGCATCGGCAGAACGAGATGCCTTACCACATCGATAAAATGCACCCAAAAACCCCCGCTGATCGTGACTTCGCGCATGCCGGCGACGTGAAACCATTGAATGTTCAAAGAAAAGCCGATTAGAAGCAGAATTCCGGTCCAGAATACTGGGGCGAAATATCCGAACAATGCCAGAAACGTTACAAAATGGCTGGTCAATCCATTGGGGTTTTGGGCTGATATGACACCAAGTAAGACCCCTAGAAACAGCGCCAATACCTGAGCGAGAACGACCAGTAGCAACGTGGCAGGCAAGCGCTGCAAAATCAAATCGGTCACGCTTTCATTGTAAAAATACCAATAGCCAAGGTTCAGCTGCATGACTTTGCCGATATAGCTGCCCAACTGAATAATATATGGTTGATCCAACCCGTAATCAGCCCGTATTTCAGCGATCAATGTCGCATCGGCACCGCCCCTGGACTGCGCAATTGTGTCGGCGACATCGCCCGGCGCAAGATGTATCAAAGAAAAGTTCAAAACAAGAACTGCCAGCAAAAGTGTGGCGGCATACAAGACCCGCGTGATAAAAGACTGCAAGAAATTCATTTGGACCTTACGGCAAGGTATGGCCTTGAGAGTAGGGGGCTTTGCGGCGGTGATAATACCCTGCGGGCAGGGTGCGTGCTCATTGTTTCAAATAGGTTCTGTCCAAAGGTGAGCTGGTTGCCGATCTTATTGGAGTATACCGTGTGATAAGGCAGCGCATTAGTGACATAGAGTGGAAGCTCATTGGCGATTATCTGCTGGAATTCGGCATAGAGCGCTTTGCGCTTTGCGGGATCGTTTTCGCGACCTGCGGCTGCCAAAATCTCATCGACCCGCGCGTTCGCGTAACCTTGGGTGTTTGACCAGACGCCCTTGGCGATGTTCGAACCTAAATAGGTGCGGTGAACGCCGATCACCGGATCGCCCCAGTTGAATACGGTGTCCCAACTCAGGTCGAAATCCATATCGCCCATGCGCTTGGCCCAAGTGGGGAAATCTGCCGAGGCGCGCACGGTGACGTCGATGCCGACCTTGAGCAGCGCGGCTTTGATCTATTCAGAATGCGGCTTGAGGGCGGGCCAACCAAAATCGATTGTCAGTCCAA
>DDEJ01000120.1:7700-8446 GCA_002336405.1 Rhodobacteraceae bacterium UBA1957 | reverse complement strand
GGGCCAGTCATTTAACATTCCTTTTCATGCGGTCTTCTAGCGAGATCGGATCACACATTCGGGGCTGGGACTGCCTGAAAAGAGCCGCTGGGCCAACCAAACGCAGAGCAGTGCAATGGACATTAAGTGGCCCCGCTTTGGCACCAGATCCCAAAGGCAAGTGATCAGCTCTGGTGCCAGGCGCATCCGACGTAAGAGGGAAAAATCTACCGTTGGGCACAGAGTTACAAAAAACGTCCAAAGCTAGCTCAGACCCCAAATGTTTTGAGGTTGTGAAAAAGTTGAAATACAAAACAGAAATTCCACAATAATGAGTTCAAGAAATTATCTTTAGTATATTTAATAATCTTTTGAATTATGGATGCAAACTTCAGCTGTATCAATGTTCATTTTAATTAAATTTGATTATCGTTAACATTTGGCGAGAACCAAACAAAATTTCTGTTATTTTGACGCTAATTTCATTACTATTTTGCGCAAACGGAAACAGAATAATTTGAAAGAACCCAAAAAAACCATTTATTTACAGATACTTAAATAAAATACTGCTCTTCAAGAACAGCTTCTACTTAAGCAGGACACCTTAAAATCAGATCAATCAAACTTACGACAATTTGTGAAAAAAAATTTGAGTTTTGGTGGAAACTGCGGGCATAAACCGGCTATTGTGTTGTTTTGTCACAAACAGACGAAACCTTTAGGTTGAACTTCACCTTTGACACGCTCAGCAAAAAGTGAAATTGGCG
>DDEJ01000120.1:0-7339 GCA_002336405.1 Rhodobacteraceae bacterium UBA1957 | reverse complement strand
AGTGAAAAAGTGACCCTTTGCCTGTCGCCGAAACCGGCACCCCGGCCAATCGCGCCATATCCCACGCAATGGCCGAATTACTTGACACTACGGGAACGCCGAACTCGCGCTCGGCGTGTGCAATAATGGGCGCACATTTCAAAGATGTGCAGGAGACAAATACCGCTTCAAGCTGCGGATCTTGATCAACCAAGGCCCCAATTGCCTGCAGGATCGAAGCCGGCGTTATGCAGCCTACAACTGAATCTTTCCCCTCGCCAAAAGTCGCGGCCGCGCTCACAGCAAAGCCCGCAGTCCCCAATGCGTCGCACATCTGATGAGAAATCTCGGAAATATACGGCGCAAGATACCCGATCCTTGCCACATTCAGCGCCTCAAGCCCGCGCTTGGCGGCCGTCAAAGGCGTGGTGACATGGACCACATCAGCATGGGATTTAATGATCCGTTGGACCCGCGCCTCACCAATCACCAGCGATGCTGACGTGCACCCATAGCCGATCACCTCAAACGCATAGTCTTTCGGGAACAGCGCCAGAGCCTCGGCAAACCGTCCCTCCATTAACGACAGGTTCTCTGCTGTCACCTGATCATCACAGGCAATCCGTGTGTGCAGCAGCGCCACACCACTGGCATCGTCATGGCCCGGCGCACCTGAAAGAAAATGCCGCATCTCTGTCTCAATGGTCAGATCGGTTTCAAGCGTCACCAACCCCATTTGCGCCGGCTTGTCCGCCGCAGTGGTGACTTCAAAAGGCAGATTCGTAAAGGTCGACATAGATTTGGCTTTTTGTTTCATAAAGCTCTCCATCACT
This sequence comes from Rhodobacteraceae bacterium UBA1957, assembly GCA_002336405.1. GTDB lineage: Bacteria > Pseudomonadota > Alphaproteobacteria > Rhodobacterales > Rhodobacteraceae > CPC320. The sequence goes on along the minus strand of DDEJ01000120.1, from coordinate 6,527 downwards.
TATCATTAAACGATCCGTAAATCACGGCCACAGCGCCGCGACAACAGCTCTGCGCCAGTCTCAGTCACCAGTATATTTTCCTCGGCTGCCATAAGAAAGCCGTCTCCATAAATGACCGATGGCTCCAGCGTCAGTGCCATACCAGCCCGGATCACCGTCTCGTCCCAATGCGTATGCGACGGCGGTTCTGTTAACTGAATCCCCAAACCATGGCCATAGCGCCCAACGTCATCACCACCAGAGGCTTCATCCCCCAAAGCCACCCCCGGCCGCAACACCGCATCCATAGCCGCATAAAGATCTTTCGCCATGATCCCAGGGCGCGTTATCGCAAGCGCCGCCTCTGTGGCGTCATACAGCTGGTGATGTGCGTAATGGGCGGTATCTGATGCATTTCCCACGGCAAAATTACGATCAAAGTCGGAAAAATAACCGTCCCAAACACAGCCAGTATCCAGCATGAAAATATCGCCATTCTGCAAAGGCCGATCCGTCGGCGGAGCGATAATATCACGGTATCCACCCTGACCGGCCGACCCCACCAAATAGCTCACATCATCAACGCCCGCTTGCAGGGCTTTAATCTTGAACTGACGAAACAGCTCAGACAGCGGCATTCCCGTCACAGCCCAGTCTGGCACGCTGTCAAATACATCCGAGACCGTCGCACAGACATGGCGCAATTTATCAATTTCAGGCGCTGATTTGATCATCCTGATCTGCTGCACTTGCTTGGTGACATCGATCATCTCGACATCTTCCAAGGCTGCGGTGAGCACAAAAACATCCCCCAGCGGCAGACGCAGGGCAGTTTCACGCCCCATCATCACGCCAAGGCGCCCTGGATGACCAAGATGCTGTCGCAGTGTGTCCAACAGCAGGCTGATGCCATCATCGCTGGCAGCAGGCGAGGCCCAGCTACGTACGTCAGACACATAGCATGCGCGCATCAAAGGCACCCCAATGGTCGGGATAACCGCAACCGGCGCGCCTGTGGCGGGCAAGACGACAAACCATGGCCGGGTCGGGCTTTGCCAGAACTGGGTCATAAATCCAGTGAAATATCTGATTTCCGCTTCTGAGGCCAATAGTATCGCCCCCAGATTCTGCGTCGCCATCACTGCCTGTGCAGCCGCACAGCGCCGTGCAAATTCTGCAGTATCGAAACCGCGTTGGGCTATAGGTGACGAGGCGACCGTCATACAGAGCCACCTGCCCCAGCCATAATCAACTGGTACAATTCAGGATCCGTCGCACCTTCGGTACCGATCAACAAAATCACCGAATTTTCGTCAAACCCCAAATCCGACCAGAGCGCCGGATCACGTTTTGCCGCCAACAAAGCCGCCAGCCCGGCGGTTGAGCACTCACCAGCCTCAATCGGGGGGCTGCCTTCAAGCCCACGCGCCAAAAGCCGCATCAATGACGCAACAGCCCCATCGGTAATTGACAGACAGTGGGTCAACGTCGGTTGTAAAATCTCCCAGGCAAGTTGAGAAACCTCACCGCAGGACAGTCCTGCCATCAATGTCTCTTCTGAAATTTCAAACAATGTCGGCGTCTTGGCCGCGATACTTTCCTGAAAACAGGGCGACATATCAGATTCAACCGAAATAAGCTTGCACAGATTCTCGCCCATGTCCTGCCATAAAGGCGCGACGATCCCGGCGGCAAGACCGCCAACACCCACGGGTAGGAACGCGTGACTAAGACGCATATCGCCCATTTGCGAAAGCGCCTCGCGGGCCATGACCGAATACCCCGCCATTACCTGAAGCGGGATATCGCGATATCCCTCCCAAGATGTATCAGAGACGATGTGCCAACCGTTTACCTCGGCGTCAGACTTGCACGCAGCAAGCGAGGCTTCATAGTTCCCATCCACGCGGATCACGTCAGCACCAAACGCCTGCATGGCTTGTTCACGCGCCGTGCTAACGTGTTTATGAATGTAAATTTTAGCCGTGCATCCCGCCAACTGTGCGCCCCAAGACACCGAGCGTCCATGATTGCCATCTGTGGCTGTGGCCACAGTGATCTCAGCCGGAGTTTTGCCAGAAAGTTTCTGCGCCGCGACCAAACTGGCCACCGCATAGGCGCCGCCCAGCGCCTTGAAGGAGCCCAATCCAAACCGCGTTGCCTCGTCTTTATAGAGCACGGCCTCAACGCCACAGACTGCAGCGATTTCGGGCAAGCTGTGCAGGGGTGTCGGGGCATAGCCTGGCCAGCTGGAAATCTCGGCGCTGGCTGCCGCCATATTGCGACTGTTCAGCGAGCCCGGCAGGTTTGGAAACCCAAGCGTCTGATGCGACTGATTGGCGACGAATTTTGTGATCTTCGCTGCCGCTGATGCCGCCAGAATATTTTGTTCACTCATGTTCAAGATAAATCCTTTTCTTTGCGACCTTAAGTCGTTTTTCAGGGCTTGTCATCACACAGATAAATCCGTCTGTTTTTAGCCATAAGACCGCTTATGTCGCCGCGCGCACTTGGTTTTTCCACCATGTCGGCCGGTTCGTTTATCAAGTCGCTTGCACCGTCCAAGCAAGCTCACACCGGCACTGTGTCTGAAGCAGACAAGGTCAACAAAAGGGCAAAAAGCCAAAGACCTAAGCCAAACACACTATGCGACAACAGTCCCAGCATTCTGACCCTATTCGGATGTTCGACCTTGGAGACGGCCCATCCCAAACCCAAACCCGGGTGCAACAGAAACCAGCCGCCGGCAATTGTCGCAAGCGCGTAGATGAAAGCCGGTGGAAATGTTGGTGCCGCAATCCAATCAGGCCCAGCCAAAAACGCGAAAAACACGCCATATACTACTCCGACAAAATAATGAAATACCCAGCCGATCTGTCGCTCTCTTGGAACCGGGAGCGCCACGGCAATCTCTTTGTGAAACAGCTTGCCACGCGGCAGATGCATCACCCACCGTCCGACCATCCCCCAGTTGGGCAGGGCCACCTGCGCCATACGCTGCAACAGCAACGCCCAGATATCTATCAGCACGGTCGCCCCCAAACCCATCAATATTCCAGTGCATAATATCGTTTGCATCTTATCTCCTGTTTGCGCCGCAGCCCAAGCTTTCGCCGCCAGTTTTCAAGCTGGTTGGCCTGCGCGGGATACCGCCCCTGTCCAATGAACCAATTTTGTGACCACCGCGTTGATGCCCCCTCAGACCAGAGGGCCAGCCCATGCCATTCTAATTGACCTAGATGTTCACCTCATAGAAGTGCGAAAACACATTTGGTCAAGAAAGACCGTTTCCAAGGGTAATGCACCAGCCAACCTATTATAATTTCACCCGCTATCGATGGCGCAGATATGCCCATAGACGCAACAAAACTGCCAAGGCGCCTGCAGGTCCCAAGCGACCCAAAGGCAGTATTGGCTCATAAACAATTCCCAGGTTTTCTATCAAGCTCCAATTTCAAACCACTTGTCAGACCCGAGGCCCAACAAACAAAAAGTCCTTCCAAGCAAGCATTGATCGTTATCGACACTTGCTGTTTTTACCAATACAGTTCTTGCGCAAAGGGTGTCAAAGCAGACTGCAGAGCGCTTGGGTTGCAACGACAAGAGCGGTGATACGGTTTGCAAAGCCACCTATCTCGCTCGGACCAGTGCGGAAAGGAAATAAAAATATGCTGACGCGTCGCCTGCTTTTATTGGGCACCCTCGCCGCATGCACCGCCCCGGATCAGGTCAAAATGCCCGCCAGCACCCGGTTAATTCTTTTGCGGCACGCCGAACGGGCCGGCCTAGATCTGAACAAGCAGGGCCACGCCAGATCCGAACTTTTGATCCGGGCACTTGCCGACGTGCATATTGACGCGATCTATTCTCCGAGGTTGCAGCGAAATCTTGATACAGTTGCACCTTTGGCCGCATCGCGTGATTTGACAGTGCGTCATTTACCAACAGATAACTTAGCGGCGCGATTGATGGCAGACGGCGCAGGCAAAACCATTGTCTGGGTCGGCAATAAGGGCAATATCGCCTCTATCTGGCAGTCTCTTGATATGGCGGGCCCCGCGCCGCTGGCCCATGACGATCTGCATTTCTTGCATAGCACTCGGTTTGGTCACCCGAAAGTGACACAGAGACCTTTCAGCCTTTAAAAAAACTGATTGGTGGGCCGTTGATGGTTTTGCCCCTCATGTCACATTGCTTTTTACTGCTAAACAGGACGTTTAAAACCTCATAACACCTTGGTCAGGTACCATTTTAGCTGACCTGCAAACACATTTTAAACTTTGAACCCGCACTCTGAGAAAAACATCGGCACGATTTTGTCTGCATATTCAAATATTCGGTTGGTCGCCACGAACAGATCAACTTTCGCATTGAATTTCCAGCGTTGCCAGTCTCTTTCAGTGTCAGGTCGCACCTGCTGGCTAATTGTGCTGCAGCGCAACAGGACAAAGCAAAGGCGCATAAAAAGCATCTCTGTGATATAAGTGTATAAAACAATCCGTCACCGGTTATCTTGTATTCAATAAAACCCTCTCAAGATTTTCTCTTTAAAAAAGAGTTTTTCCTTGTTGACGTTTTCCGCCCAATCCAAAGATGCACCTGCATTTGCGTTGTCCGAAGTGAACTTATAGCAAATAAGATCCACGTGCTTTGACAAGCAGGTTGTTGCCATTGCATAGGCTTCCAAATCCACAACATCCGTCTCGATCCCTGGCGTTTGCGTCACAAAATTATCGCCGGTTTCACAAAAGTGGCCTGCCCAACCGAAACGTATAGTCAAAACTGGATCATAAGGTGTTTGGCCCGGTTCAAAGCCCAGCGCTCTGGCGTCCATATCTCGTCACAAAAAATGCAAAAATTCGACTAAACCATATAAATTTTTCGCACGTTCCCCGCCATCCCGTAATTGACAATCAACTTTGGAGAAAATTCACAGATGATCTCCGCAGTTTTAAGGACCGCATTTATTTTTCAACCCCAGTGTATTTCATTTGAAACCCTGACAAGGTACTTTTGGGCAACTCCTCCCCCAGAGCAACTAAAATTGCCTTCTTAACATTTGCCATTTTGCAACCTCAATTACAGCGTCGGAGTTAGAGCCACACCATTCCAGCCAGACGCGTTAGTCGACCGACTGCGTCGCAGTCACAAACTTTCTGTTATGTCCGCTGTACAGCTGCAGTTAAGGGCAACTATCAACGAGCGCGGGCATAAATTTTGCAAACAATAGGTTTACGTATGTTGGCTAATGCCGTCTGGATTATAAGCCAAAATACCAAACATGCTGACGGCAGGCAAACGGCGCGTCTCGTCTAAAGGTAAGGCAATCCACAATTGCCCGTCACAATGGTTGACGCAGTGCGATAGCCTCTGTCTGTTTTTTTGTGCCCCTGCCGATATGATCGCTGCGCTATTTTATCGATCACCATGGCACAGAACAAAATTGCCAACCCGCCAAGCAGCCCTTGACCTTTTGCCACATATTGCAGCGCCTGCAGGATCAGCGCCCCCACCCCTTCTGCCTCCATAAAGAACGCAACGACCACCATCGACAGGTTCATCAAGATGGTCTGGTTTATCCCTGCCGTGCTAGACGGCATCGCAAGCGGCAATTTAACATTTCACAGCAATTGCCACCGCGAGCACCCAAAAGCCGTAGCCGCCTCTTTGGTAGTTTCGGGAACACCGCGCATGCCGAGTGCCGTAAGACGAATGACCGGTGGCATTGCAAAAGTGATTGTTGCCAATACACTCGGTTGCTTTCCTGTGCCAAAAAACGCAATAAACGGAATAATCGGAATAAGGTAAACAAGAGCGGCATGGTTTGCATGAAATCAAGAATGGGTTCGGCAAAGCGGTAGGCGGGGGCACTTTTACCAAACCAAATGCCCAAAGGAATGCCAAACAAGATACACAAAAACCTGCCCGTGCCAATAAGAGCAACTGTGATCATCGACATTGCCCACAGCCCCATAAACGCTAGATATGCCAAGGTGGGCGCGGTAAAACCCCCAGCGCGCGGACCAGCCAATCGCACCGCCATTACCACAATAACAACCATCACCACTGGCGAGGGCGTATCGATCAACAATACCTCAATGCCGTCAAGCGTCCAACGTATCTTGGCAGTAATCCCGTCGAACACACCGCTGAAACGCACCGCCAGTGAGCCAAGGCCCTTATCCCCGTGCAGCGTCAGAATTGAGAAATGTTCCTTGCCAACCGGAAATTCACCAATCGGAATTGTTGTCTCCAAAAAATGTCTCGTGAGATTTGACAATACTTTATCCGCTTGCGCCACGGCAAACCGCAACAGGGTGAACGGCCAGATTCAGAGCATGACAAAGACACCCCAGAACCCGCTTTGACAATTCACCTCAGCCTGCACTTTAGGGTTCGAACGCCACGCTAAATATTGCCTTTCATAGGCGATATTAGCGCAAAAATCTCATAATTTATCAATAATTTACCAGAATTGCAGACCACAAAACCCCTACTTTGAACCGCATTATCTCAGTCAAAATCACTTAAGTGACGGTTCAAAATCG
>DDEJ01000105.1:5638-16143 GCA_002336405.1 Rhodobacteraceae bacterium UBA1957 | reverse complement strand
TGGTTTATAATGCCAAGGGCCGCGTTGGGCCGCAGGGTATATTGCGCTTTATATTGAATTTGCTAAGTGCGGCGGGTTAAAACCCAGTCCTTAGGTCTTTTGTATTTGCCGGGCTAAGTTGCAAAACCCTTCCAAGGACACCTGCTCGGCGCGCTCTGTTGGTTTCAGCCCTGCAGCAACCAAATGGTCCTCGATATCCGGCCCGAGACGCTTTAGGGCCGACCGCAGCATTTTCCGTCTTTGATTGAACGCCATCGCGATCACACGTTCCAAAACCTTGGGATCAGCTGGAAACCGTGGTGACGGCAGAGCGGTGAAATGTACAACTGCGCTGGAAATTTTTGGGGGGGGCGTAAATGCCTCTGGGGGCAGCGACATCACAATCTGCGGATCACAGCGCCACTGTGCTAAAAGCGCCAGACGTCCGTAGGCTTTTGATCCCGGTTGCGCCACAATCCGTTCTGCAACTTCGCGCTGGAACATCAGCGTCAGGCTGCTCCAAAATGGCGGCCATTGTGGCGGGGTCAGCCATCGGATGAGTAACTCGGTACCGATATTGTAGGGTAAATTTGCCGCAACCTTTATTGGCGGTGTTAAATAGTGCAGCGGGTCTATGCTGAGCGCGTCTCCTTCTAGCACGGTCAGCCGTTCGGGATAGGCGTTTGATATCTGTTGCAGCGCGGCCTGGCAGCGGCGGTCTTTTTCGATAGCGAGCACAAAGCGCGCCCCTTCTGCAAGCAGGCCACGGGTCAGCCCTCCTGGTCCGGGACCAATTTCCAAGATATCAAAGTCTTCGAGTGGTCCAGCTTGGCGGGCAATTTTGGCAGTGAGATTGAGGTCGAGCAAAAAATTCTGACCCAAAGACTTGCGTGCCGATAAATCATTCGCGGCGATCACCTCGCGCAGCGCAGGAAGGGAATCAATTTGGCTCATGGCGTGGTTAGTGCCGTTACGCGCACCATTTCAGCCGCCATTTCTAACGCTTTTATCAATGATGATGGGCGGGCGATCCCGCGCCCGGCAATGTCAAATGCGGTGCCGTGGTCGGGCGATGTTCTGATAAAGGGCAGGCCGAGAGTGACGTTGACACCGTGGTCAAAATCCAGTGTTTTGATCGGAATAAGTGCTTGGTCGTGATACATGCAGATGGCCGCATCATAGTTTTGACGGGCACGTGCGTGAAACATGGTATCTGCACTGAGCGGACCGTCAATCTGCATACCCTCGGCGCGCAGGCTCTCCAGTGCCGGGGTGATTAAGTCACGTTCCTGTAGGCCTATTTTGCCGCCTTCTCCGGCATGTGGATTGAGCCCAGCAACCGCTAATCTAGGCCTTGCGACCCCAAATTTGCGACGAAGTTCTGCTTCGGTGATCCGTAGAGTGTCGCGTAAAAGATCTGCTGTCAGGGTTTGGGCAACGTCTTGCAGCGGGATGTGAATAGTCGTCGGAACCACCCGCAGGGCGTCGCAGGCCAACATCATCACAACCCGGTCGACCCCGGCCAGAGCTGCGAGATATTCGGTATGTCCGGGATGGCTGAAACCCGCCCCATCTTGCAGGGCTTTTTTATTGATTGGTGCGGTGCACAGTGCGCTGGCAGCGCCTGATTGCACCAGATGAACGGCGCGCGAAATAATGTTGATGATGGTTTGTGCATTGCGCGGGTTGGGGTTGCCGGGCATGGCCAGTTCCGGGAATGGGTGTGCAAGGACGGGCAAGCCCTGTCTGGCGGCGTCGGGGGCCTCGCTTGGATCGTCGATCGTGACATAGGCGCTGCCCTTGGGCAGGTGTCGGGGATCACCGATCCAGAAAAATGCCGGCTGTGTACCCAGTTTTTGCCAAGCCTTTACGCTAAGTTCTGGCCCGATCCCAGAGGGATCGCCACACGTCAGGGCGATAGGTAAAGTCATTGTTCGGCGATATAGGCAGAACTGCGTAAACTCTGCAGATACTGATCGGCATAAGAAGACAGGCGTTGCATTTGTAAGCCCCGCATCACGTCTTGACGAGACAGGTCTTCAATGGTCTCAGCCAAACGACCACACAGCATGACAAGCAACACACTGCCATCGTTGGGGTCGGGCGCTGCAAGCATCATTTCATTCTCGTCAAGCTTGGCGAGTTGCAGGGACAAGCGCGCTGGGATGTCTGCAGGAGCTTTTGAATGCCGTTGCAGGCGATCTTCGGGTTGGCCCTTGGCAATACCATACAGATCGTCACAGGTATCGGTAAGCGCTGCGACCTGCTTGGCTTGTTGCAGCGTCTCTTCTGGAGTTTCGGTCAGTATGCGGTACGTCATATAGTCCACCACAGCAATCAATGGTGTGCGGTAGCTTGTCTCTTCGATATCGCGCAACTGAAATAAGGCCACACCGCCGTCGAGGGGTATGGGTTCTGTAACCTGACCTGGTGTCAAAGACACAATCAAAGACTGCAGCATCGGTGGCAATTTGTTCACCTCGGTCCAGTCGAGCCTGCCGCCAATATCTCTGGTCTCGGCTACTGAATAGCGTTCTGCAGCATCTGCAAATTCGTTGAGCGAGGTAAGTTTTGCAAACAGTTGCGCCCGTGCAGTGACCTGCTCATAGGTGTCTTCCGAGATTGGCATGATCAATTCGGAAAGCAGGACCCGCATCGCGCTTCCCTCAAGCCGCGCCTGATAGGCGCGATCAACCTCGGCCTCGGTGATTTGGACCCTTGGGGCGAATAATTGCTGTATCAGCATACCCCAAATCAGGTTTGATTTTATAAAATCTTCGTAACTTTGCCGATCAACCCCTGCTTGGCTCAGTATGGTAACGAAGTCTTCTAACGACAGATTTCCACTTGCGGCAAATTCTGTCATGCTTTGTTCTAATTTGCCGTCAGATAGTTTTAAGTTCATCCCCGCGGCGAGACTGTTCTTGAGGCGGTCATCAATCAATTGATCCCGCGCCGCTTGGCGAAGGTCGCCCGAAGTTTGAATGACCTGCAAAAACCGGATACGTTGATCCAACTCATATTGCGTTATGACTGATTGATTCACGCGCAAAACCGCAGAAACAGCGCTTTGCGATTTTGCAAGATCCGGCAGGCAAAGGGGTATGCAAAGCATCGCGAACAAAAGCGGGCGGAGGCGCATCATGGGGTTCATATTAATTGCTCCTGCAGGTTCTTGTATACTTAGTGTCACTGCCACTAAATCCAAAGCCACGCAAGTCAACGCCCAAAGCTAGGTCTGTCGAAGGGGTCAGGTTGGTTGACGAGGCGAAGCGTCTGGATATTTCAAATCGGGCCTGCACACATTCATTTTCGTACGTCAGGCTCAAGCCGGCCGTCGCGGTGCGGTCTGCAGAGAGATCATAGCGAATATTGCCTTCGCTATGCCAGTGATCTGACAAGTAATATCCGGTGTTGAGGCTCCATTCGGAGAGTGTTCTGCCGCGATTTTCGTCAGAATCGTTTGGCAATGAGATATAGCTGGTCCAAATGCGTCCTCGGTTGCGCTGCCAAGTTGCGTTGGCTTCGATTTTGTCGACATTGGCTTTCGTCTCCATCAGCCCGCGTACCAAGAAGATCAGCCCTGTGTCATTTTTAATTTGCCCTGCGACTAGGATATCTGAATAGCGGGAGTTTAACCCCGATGTGGCAGAAAAACCGGAGGCGCTCTCTTTTGTGCCGCGAATGATCTGTCCCAAAACCAGCCCGGATGCCCAGCCTCTGGGATCGTTGTGCAGCCAGCGCATGCCTATTGCAGCACGGCTGTCGCGCTCGCGTTGATCAGGGGCGGTAAACCGGCTGAGACTTAGTAAATTGCCTTCGTCAAACTCGCTCAGTGTGCTTTCATCGATCCGTATGTTGGGTTGTCTATTGCCGCTCCAGCCCAGCTGTAAAACTGGTTCAAACAGCTCATAGGCTTTAGTAGCTGTTATTTTTTTCAGTGGCCATCTCATATCGATTGCAACCTCAGGGTTTGCTTTTGCAATCGTCTTATTAAAGGCGCTGTCTTGGGCATAGGTATACGCATCAAAATTAAGGCGCCCAACGACCCCCATCCGCAGGCCGCGCGGCAATGTCCATCTGCGGCGCCATGACAGCTCAGCGTGGGCGCGGGTCACATCACGCCCGATAATATCGGTTTTTGATGCCCGAATATGGGTGTGCGCTTCGAGCAATAGTCGGGCTTCGCCACCGGCCTGGGACTGAAAGAACCGCCGTTCTTCCGTCAGGTCCAAGATGAATCTGGGCAGGCTTGCGTTATCTTCTGTGGGTCTCAGGCTGTCGTAATTGAGCAATTCTGCTGAGAAGTATTTATTTTTGCGGGTGCGCTCAACTGAGACTGAGCTGTCAAGCCGATCCTTTGGTGACACCGTGTAATCGGATAAATATGCTTCGTCCATTACGGCTTCGATATCGAAAGACAGTTTGTAATCGCGCTTAAGATTGAACGTCCCATCGCCAAAAATATAGCCTCTGGCTTTATTTTTCACTAAAGTGTCCGAGGTTAGGGCACCGGTCATGTTAACATCGCCATTATGAAATTTCTGCCGGTAGCGAAACTCCATCGTTTTTGTTTTAGACGTAATATGGGGTGTGAGTGTCAGGTCTTTGTGATCCCCCATTGGGATGAAATAGGGCAACTTAAATCCATAACCCACCAGAGTGTTGGATTTTCCGCGAGGCAACAGAAACCCGCGCGCCCGCTTTAATGTTGGGTCGGGCATGCGCAACCGTGGCAGGTATAAAACTGGGATACCACCAAATCGAAGCTGTGCGTCGGTGAAATATAATTGTTTTGTTTCAGTGTCGTGAACCACCCGTCTGGCCCTAATCTGCCATAAAGGCACACCATTTTCGGTACAGATTTGGCATGATGACGCGGTGGCGTTATCCATCTGTGTGTAGCGGCCTGAGACCCGTTTGATCTGGCGTGTTGCCAGTTGTAGTTGTTGCGCCAAGACAATGCGGGCGCTGTACAACAGCCCATTTTGCAGGTTGGTATCCAATACAGCTTGATCGGCAACGATAATGATGTCATCGCCGTCCTCTAACCTTATTGGCCCATCGATTGTTAAATCGTCTGTCTGTCTGTCATAGGTTATTCGTTTCGCGCGCAGTATACGGCTGTCAAAGACAACAAATACATTGCCCTCTGCCACCAGTTTCGATTGTGGGGTCACCGTGATTGTGTCTGCAACCAGTGAGGCCAAAGACACGGAGGCCGGTGTTTCCGAGGCGCGGGCAGCGGTGCTAAGGCATAGCAGACAAATCACTGCCAAAGAGCCTATAAAAACACGCATCAGCCATCCTCCATATGCAAAATTAGGCCAAAAGCCAAAAAAACTGACGCAAAGGGTGGCGCCCAAGCTGCTAGCATTGGTTCCAACTGGCCGTTTTCTCCTAAAATCTGTGCAAGATTTCGAACGTAATAAAGGCCAAAGCCGATTAATACCGCCATCAACACTGCAAGGCCGGTGCGCCCATGGCGGTTGTGACGCATGGTAAACGCAGCCCCTACCAACACCATTGCCATCAAAAACAAAGGTCTTGCCAGTTCCATATGAAACCAGACCGTGTGACGGCGTGATGAAAAGCCGGCTTGGTTTAACCGTGCGATAAAGCCGGGCAATTCCCAAATTGACACTGTCGAGGGTTTGCCAAAACTGTCTCGAATACTATCCTGCGTCAGGGTCGAGGGTACCTGTAGCCGGTCAAAATGCACGGACTGCTCTTCGGGGTTTTGGCCTGGAATTAAGCTCCAGCTCTTGGCATTTTCTAACACCCAAGCGCCTTTTTCCAACCGGGCGCTTTGTGCCAGCACGCGCCGAATTGGCCCTTCGTCCTGCGCATATGTGATAAAGTTAACGTCATACAAGATTGTAGCGTCGCTGTTGGCCCGTGAGGCTTGGATGACGGTCTGGCCGGTTTCACCGCCCTGGCGCAACCACAGGCCTTCGCCCCGAATTGAAACCGTTGACACACCGTTATTGCGATAGGTCTCGCGCAGATCCTGAGAGCGCTTTGAGGTAGTTGCAACGATGGGATTACAAATTGCCACGGCAAAGATTCCCAACGCAAAGGCCACCAGAACCGGAGCCATAAGGCTGTAGACTGCCGATCTGCCGCTGGCGCGGGTGACGATCAACTCACTGCTGCGTGACAGCGACATAAACAGTAAAATTGTGGCGAGAATGACAATCAGTGGCAGCATAATGTAAAGCGCGCTGGGCGCATTCAAAAGGCTGAGCCAAAGCACATCCTGAAAGGGGACCTCGCGGCCAAATCGGCGCAGTTGATCAATCAGGTCTAGCATTGCTAGAAAGCAAAAAAACATACCGAATACGGCCGCTAATGTGGTGGCAAATCTCTGGGCAAAGTAGATGTGCAGCATCATCGGTGTGCGGCCTTTGCAACGCGCCGAAACGGCGGATGTGCCACATAGCTCAAACACCCCAGAGTGAGTAGAAAGCCCACAAGGGTCGGCGCATAGATGAGGGGCCAAAGGTTTGGATTGGCCCGTACAGGATCAATCATCACGCTTTCGGTAAGTTTGATTAAAACTAAAAGTGCAATTGCAAAAACGATCTGTCGGCCGATACCAAATCTGCTGAAACCCGCAGTCAGCAGAGTAGCGAACCCGATCAGTGCCGCAACTAGGCACAGTAGGGGTTGTTGAAACCGTCCATGGACTTCTTGCAGGACACGTCCAAGTGAGACATTGGTTTGTTCGGCGATTTGGTCTGGCCAACGCAGTAATTCTCCAGTTGGGATTTGTTTGATATTTCGGGTTTTGTCAGTGCGCGTTTTAATCAATGCGCTGATGTCATATGACAAATCATCAAAGCTGGTGGTAGACAACAATTGGTTCTCAGTTGAAAGCACTTGAACGAGGCCATTCACCATCGCCAGTTTCGTGCCCAGCGTGTCCCGCATCAGGTAGGCGGTTTTGGCCGTGTAGATATTTGACACTTCGGGGTTGCGCTGATCTGATACGAAAATATCGCTGAGACGGCCATCGTCAGAAATGTCGCGAATATAGAGCGTGATGCCCTTTGCCGGATGCAGGAATGTTCCGGGTCGTAAAAGCCGGGCATAGAGGTCTTTGGCGATGTCCGTCTCGCGGTCTCGCAATTGCTGCAGGCTTACCGGCACAAGTGTGTGGGTCATAAGGGACATCATGGTTGCAGTTATCACTCCAAACACTAAGACCGGCCAGGCCAATCTCCAGGGCGAAAATCCTGTGGCCTGCATGACTGTCAGTTCGCTTTCTGACGCCAACCGGTTGGTGACGTAAACCGCAGCCCCGAAAGCCGCGATGGGCAACACGCTACGGACTACGTTTGGAAGGGTGAGTACAGTAAACTCCAGAACCACGGCTGCTGAGTGCCCGTCAGAAATCAGACGGTCAAAGACTTTAACAGTGTTGTTCACCCAATACACTGATACCAATACCAAAGCAAAAAAGCCAAACATCACCATCAGTTGCGACAGGATGTATCTGTCGAATTTGCGCACGATGGACCTCCAAACACGGTAATCTTGGTTTGGACACATTATCGGAATTGAATCAAAGGTAAAACTGCTATCTACTCAAATGCTAAGGCTCTTTGCGAGTTATTTTCATTTTGAACAGGACCGAACCGATGACACAGCCCTCCGAGATTACTTTTTTGGCCAATGACCTCGATCAAATTGCCACCTTCGAAGGCCGAATAGCGGTTTTTCTATCGGGCGCGGACGGTTTGGATCTGGCCGCACGCCGGGCCAACCGGTTGAGCCAAGGGGCAATAGACCGTTTTGCCCAATCCAAAACATTTGACGAGATGAAGCCTGGTCAGGTTTTTAGCTTGAATTTCCCATCTGGTATGGCGGCTGAGGCGCTTGATATTGTGAAATTGCCCCGTCGTCCCGAGTGTGAGCCTGCGCGCGCTGCGGGGGTTGCGTTGGGTAAAATACGCGGAAGCCAAGCGGTTTTAGTCCTCGCAGGCAATAATCCCAAAACTTCTGATATTGCTTTGGGGATCATGCTGCGGGGTTATAATTTCAACGATCATAAAACAGCCACTGATTCGGATTTCGACGTTGCCGCCACTTATGTAATGGTCAGCAATACCGAAGAGCAGGAGGCGGCGTTCCATGCGGTGCGCGCGGTGGCCGAGGCGGTGTTTTTTACCCGTGATCTGGTCACTGAACCGGCCAATGTTTTGACCACGACTGAATTTGCGGATCGGCTGGTGGCGCTGGGCGATTTGGGCCTTAAAGTCGAAGTGCTGGAAGAGGATAAATTAGCCGAATTGGGCATGGGGTCTTTGCTCTGCGTGGGTCAGGGCAGTGCCAGCCCGTCTAAAGTGGTTGTTATGAAATGGGACGGCGGTATTGAGGGCGCATCCCCACTGGCGTTGGTTGGCAAGGGTGTGGTGTTTGACACCGGTGGCATTTCGTTAAAGCCGGCCGGTGGCATGGAAGACATGACAATGGACATGGGCGGCGCTGGCGTCGTGGCCGGGGTGATGCAGGCGCTTGCGGCGCGCAAAGCCAAGGCCAATGTGGTTGGCCTGGTCGGTCTGGTTGAAAACATGCCCTCCAGTACGGCGACCCGCCCGGGAGATGTGGTGCGGTCGATGAAGGGCGATACCATCGAGGTGATCAATACCGATGCCGAGGGTCGTTTGGTGTTGGCTGATGTGCTGTGGTACGCTCAGACCCGTTTTGCGCCGGTTGCGGTCATCGATCTGGCGACCTTAACAGGGGCTGCGATCGTGGCTTTGGGTCATGAGAACGCAGCGGTGTTTTCCAACGATGATACGCTGTGCCAAAACTTTCTTGACGCGGCCGCTTCTGAAGGCGAGGGCGCTTGGCGGATGCCTTTGGGCAGAGCCTATGACAAGTTGATCAAATCGCCGATTGCCGATATGAAAAACACAGGGGGCCGACCGGCCGGATCGGTCACGGCAGCGCAGTTCTTGCAGCGCTTTGTTAGATCTGAGACGCCTTGGATACATCTCGATATTGCTGGCGTGGCGTATATTAAATCCGAGAGCACCTATTCACCCAAAGGTGCAACGGGTTGGGGTGTAATGTCACTGAACCGGTTGATTGCCGATAGATTCGAGGTCTAATGGGTGCGGCGTTCTTCTATCATCTGACGCGTACACCGCTTGAAAATACGCTGTCGATGCTGTTGGGCAAGTCGTTGGCCGCCGGTTGGCGGGTTGCGGTGCGCGGGTGCGCGGCCGAACGGATGGTCTGGCTGGACCATCAATTGTGGCAGGGGGCCAGTGATGATTTCTTGCCACACGGGCTGGCCGGAGGGGTGCATGATGCGGCGCAGCCGGTTTTGCTGACCACGACCAAAGATATGGCGAACGCGGCGTCTTGTTTAATGGCGGTTGATGGGGCCGACGTTGCCCCGGAGGAAGTGCAGCGCTTAGAGCGGGTCTGCGTCTTGTTCGACGGTAATTCAGCGACCTCTCTGGATGCCGCACGCGGACAATGGAAAGCTTTGACTGACGCGGGCTGTTCGGCTCAATACTGGTCAGAGGCATCCGGCCGGTGGGAAAAGAAGGCCGAAAAATAATGGGTTAGCGGGTTAAAATCATCTGATCTCGCTTGATTTCGATGCTCGAAAATAGGTTGAGGTAACTCATCCCAAGCAGCGATTGCCGCAATTCTCCGCCGTTGACCACGGCTTGAATATTTTGTGCGCTTACCGCGCCAATGGTGATTGTATCCAGCTGTACGGGCGCCATGCGCACGGTGCCATTGGCGGTTTGTGCCTGCATCCAGTAATTCAGTTCAGCGTCTTTGAAACCAAGTTTTTTGGCGTCTTGCTGGCTTAGAACAATTTGGCTTGCACCGGTATCAACCAGAAATACCAGCGTGTGACCGTTGACCTCAAGGCTCAGATGATAATGTCCGTCAGCTTGTTTGGGGATGATAATTTTATCGCCCTCGACCAGTCCAGTGCCTAACGTGGCTCCGGGCGGTTGGGTCTTGCGAATGTCTTGCCACATGCCAATCGCCGCGATCATCGCAACAAAAATGAACAGCCAGACACCTGCCTGCTTGGCCATTTTTCCAAGTTCGCCCCGACGGGTCATCAGCACAGAGCCAACAATTACCGCGATCAGGATGCCCAAGTACGTCAACCTTGCATAATCAGGCCCCCCCATCGGCTAGCCTCCGGGTCGCATGTGTTGGGTGAATGTTTCGATGCCATCCATCACAAACTGCACCGCCAGCGCTGCCAGCAACATGCCCAATATACGTGTTACCACATTGATCCCGATTTTGCCCAACAGTCGCTCCAAAAGTGGCCCGATGGCAAACATCACATAAACCAGTATTAGCACGCTCACCATCACCAACGTGACCTGCCCGACACCCAACCCGCCAGGGTGCTTTTCGGTCAACAGGATCACCGAGGTAATCGCGCCGGGGCCTGCGATCAGTGGGATTGCCAAGGGGAAAACCGAAGGATCCCCTTCGGTGTCATCTTCGCTTTGGTCTTCACGCCGCTGGCTGCG
>DDEJ01000105.1:4168-5243 GCA_002336405.1 Rhodobacteraceae bacterium UBA1957 | reverse complement strand
CGGAAAGCAGGCATTGAGATGCCCACGAAGCCCAGCACAGATTCGCCAAAAATCGAGAAAAGAATCAAGACCCCGCCGCCAACCATCACGGCACGCAAAGCAACACTGCGCCGCCGCCGGGCCGACATGCCTTGGGTTATGGCGACAAAAAAGGGCGCTAACCCAATGGGGTCAATTATGACAAACAAGGTAACGAAAGACGTCACGAGAAAAGTCGTGTCGAAAAATGCCACGCTGTGGATCCTTTGCAAATATGGTTGACGACGTTCAGATACCAAAAATAAATAAAGTGGTGAAGGGGCGGAGCGGCTAAGGGATAAGCCTTGAATAGATACCTTGGCTCAAAGCCTATGCGGTACATAGGAGTGGTTCCAATGAAAATCCAGCTGAAATCAATGTTGGGCACGTCTCAGGGTCGTTTTAGTCGTGGGTAAATACCACAATTGACTGTGAGCCATGCGGCGAAGGCAGACAAGGTTTGGGGGATTTCATTGCATTTTTTTTTAGTATTCTGTTAAAATAAAAACGTTTTATTTAAGGATTTGATTTTATGGGACTTGATTTCGCCCCCTTGCCTCAACAGCGCATGACTGCGCTGTTGAGGCCACAATCTCCGTTGTTAGTGGAAAATGGAAACCTATTCTACTGTACCAGATGCGTGGTGGCGCCAAGCGGTATTCTGAATTGCACCGGCTTGTGCCGCAGGCATCAGAAAGAATGCTGGTACGGTCTTTACGAGAACTGGAACAAGATCACTTAATACAGCGCAAAGTTTACAAACAGGTGCCGGCCCGGGTCGAGTATGCTCTAACCGCGGATGGCGAATCTTTGATCCCGGTGCTTAGCATGATGAGTGTTTGGGGTAATGAACGGCAGTACGCGTGAGGCCAATAAGCGCAATGGCAATATTAGTGAATGTATTTTCGGGTCTTAATTTCGCCTGAAGTACCGCAAAAACAGCTTTTACTTACGTCTATGTCAGTAACTAACACCTGCGCATGTAGCCGTTTTTTATGACATGGATATGTGTTCTGCGTTGTCTCGGAGTTCCGAGAATTTGAAAGCGCTCGATGTG
>DDEJ01000105.1:0-3805 GCA_002336405.1 Rhodobacteraceae bacterium UBA1957 | reverse complement strand
TGTTCCAGCACAGATACATTGATTTTTATGGAGAATACTCATGTCAAACAGTGAAATTATCGCAGCATATTTTAAAGCTATTCAAACAGGGGATCTCGCCAAACTCGGCGCACTGGTGGCCGCAGATGTGATTTGGCACCAACCCGGTGACAATCAGTTTTCCGGCACCCATACTGGCGCTGAGGCCGTCTTCGCAATGATCGGTAGCATGATGGAAGCTTCGGCCGGCACCTTCAAGATCGATTTAGTCAAAGATATTATGGTTAATGGGGCAGAGGTTGCTGCGACCATCGATTTTTCTGGCCAGCGCAATGGCACAGAGATGGCGCTTGGCGGTGTTGATGTCTTTACGGTGAAAAATGGCCAGATTGCCGAAGTCTGGTTATACTCTAGTGATCAAGCTGCAGAAGATGCCTTCTGGGGTAAGTCCTAAACGGCAGGCATGGTGCAGGCTTATTCAGGCCTGCACCGCACTAATTTTTTGGAAAATGGCGTTGCAACGGTTCTGGGTGAAAAGACAAAATCGCTCTTCTAAAGGGTTTTGGCGGTGAAGTTTCATATCCGCTTTTCGAAAAAACAGATAAAATATGTGTTTAGGTTCTTTTTAAGGGACGAGTGCCATGACAGTCCGACAGGGGCGCCGCAGCGTCATGCTCCAAGTCCGTCAGGCTTGGTTTTCGGCCTTATCAAGTTTTTCCAACGCCGTCATCCACAACGTCTCTGCGCGCTCAAGCGCGTTCATAACTTCACTGTATTTTTTCTGCCAAACTTCGCTCTCAACAATTTTTTCTGGTTGATACATGGCTGGATCGCCCAGCTTTTTGGCCAGTTTGTCGCGCATTTCGTTCAGTTTACTCACCCGCGCCTCGCAGGTGCGCACATCGCCACGCAGCCCCAAAATTTGATCCCGAGACGGGCGTGGTTTGTCTTTTTTGGCACTTGCCTTGGATTTAGCCTCAGGCTTGTTGCTGCTGAGCAACATTTTGCGGTATGCTTCAAGGTCTTCCTCATAGGGTATCACGGCGCCATCTTTGATCAACCAAAGCCTGTCGGCCACAAGCGACAGCAAATGCATATCGTGGCTGACCAGTATCACGGCGCCAGAATAACTGGTTAGCGCCTCGACCAGCGCCTCTCGGCTTTCAATGTCGAGGTGGTTGGTCGGCTCATCCAAAATCAGCATATGCGGTGCATCCAATGTGGCCAACAACAGCGAAAGTCGCGCTTTTTGTCCACCCGACAAGCGTCCAACCGGGGTTTCAGCCTGATCGGGTCCCAGCCCAAAACCGGCTAATTGTGCGCGCAGTTTTGATTGCATCGTGCCGGGACGTTCGCGTTGTAAATGTTGCAGAGGTGTCTCTTCGATGTACAACTCGTCCACCTGATGCTGGGCAAAATAGCCAATACGCAGTTTGGATGACCTTGTCAGCTTGCCAGCCATACACGGCAGGCGATCAGACAGCAGCTTGGACAGGGTCGATTTGCCCTGACCGTTTTTGCCCAAAAGGGCGATCCGGTCGTCTTGGTCAATTCGCAGATCGAGCCGCTTTAGAACTGCGGTGCCGTTATAGCCGACCTCGCCGCCCTCAATCCGAATGATCGGTGGTGACAGTTCTTCGGGTTCGGGAAAGGTAAAGACCCGGCGCGCTGCCTCTTCGGGCGCGGCAATCATATCCATCCGCTCGATCATCTTCAGGCGGGCTTGGGCCTGTTTGGCTTTTGAGGCTTTAGCGCGAAATCGGTCGACAAAGGATTGCAGATGGGCTTTGCGGGCGTCTTGCTTTTTGGCCAGAGACGCCTGCATGGCACGGCGTTCGGCGCGCTGGCGTGCGAACTGGTCATAGGGACCGGTGTAATAGGTCAGTTTTTTGTCTTCGAGATGCAGGATCGCCCCAACAGAACGGTTCAGCAGCGCGCGGTCATGGCTGATAATAATTACCGTATGGGGGTATTTGACCAGATAGTTTTCAAGCCAGAGCGCCCCCTCGAGATCAAGATAGTTGGTTGGCTCGTCAAGCAACAACAAATCGGGTTGGGCAAACAGCACAGCGGCCAGTGCCACGCGCATGCGCCATCCCCCCGAAAAGCCGCTGCAGGGCATGCGCTGTTCGGCGGCATCAAACCCCAGTCCTTTGAGAATGCTCGAGGCGCGCCCCTCGGCCGACCAGGCGTTAATATCGGCCAGACGGGTTTGGATCTCGGCGATTCTCGCCCCTTCACTGGCGGTTTCCGCCTCAAGCAAAAGTGTGGCCCGTTCGGTGTCTGCGGCCAGCACGGTGTCCAACAGGCTGACCTCGGAGGAGGGTACCTCTTGCGAGACCCCGCCGATGCGGGCCCGGCTGGGCAGTGAAATTGCGCCACCCTCTAAGGCCAGATCGCCGCGGATCAGATGAAACAGCGTGGTTTTCCCAGCCCCGTTGCGGCCGATCAAGCCGACCTTGTGACCTGTGGGGATCATGGCGCTGGCGGCGTCTAAAAGCGGTCGGCCTTCGACTGAATATGAGATGTCTTCAATTTTTAACATGCGCGGCGTTTATCAGAGCTAGCGCAGCGCCGCCAGCGGTCAATTTAGGTTTTGGCCAGCTTTTAGCATGCTTTCGTGCCCAGCTTGTATTTTTGCTTTCTCATCGGCAAACTGACGACATTTAAACCAAGTGATTCCAGTTATGATGCTCATACGTCCCTCTATTTCTAAAGATGCCTCCAGCCTTGCGCTTTTGTCGCTAGAGGTCTGGTCGGCAACCTATCTGCGCCGGGGTATCAACGCTTTTTTTGCGGATTATGCGTTGAAAAAGTTCTCAAAGCCTAGCTTTGAGGCAGCGTTATGTGATCCCCTTGAAATCTTTCTCGTGGCAGAAAGAAATAAGTTGTTGCAGGGCTATATCCGACTGCGCCTGAACAGCGATTGCGGTCTAGAGGACACGGGAGTGGCTGAGATAAGAACGCTCTATGTCAGGCCGCCACACCACAACAGGGGCATCGGCAAGGCGTTGTTGCGCGCCGGTCTGTCGACTTTGGAAGCCGGCGTGCACGGCAGGCCTTGGTTGGCGGTGAATGCCCAAAACAAAGAAGCGATCGGTTTTTATACCACCCAAGGGTTTGAACGAGTTGGAAAACGTAATTTTTGCATCGAGGACACTCGATTTTTAAACTATATTCTGTCCTACGCTGTGTCACCGACCGATGCGTGCCAAAAGGCTATGCAAGACGGCTAACAAGGTACTTTTCAATTGGTAAACCTCGTGTTAGTGGGCGGAGAAATTTCCGTTCGGCACATTGGGTGCCGACACCAAACAAGGATTAAGGCATATGGCCGTCGAACGCACCCTGAGCATCATTAAACCAGACGCAACAAACCGCAATCTAACCGGCAAGATCAACGCCAAGTTCGAAGACGCGGGTCTGCGTATTGCGGCGCAAAAGCGCGTTCACCTGACCATTGCGCAAGCGGGCGTGTTTTATGCCGAGCATGCCGAGCGGCCGTTTTACGGCGAGCTGTGCGAGTTTATGGCCTCTGCGCCGGTCGTGCTGCAGGTGCTTGAGGGTGAAGGCGCGATTGCCAAAAACCGCGAAGTTATGGGCGCTACCAATCCGGCAGATGCCGCTGCGGGCACTGTGCGCGCGGAATTTGCGCAGTCGGTTGGCGAGAACTCGGTGCACGGTTCCGACAGTCCTGAAAGCGCAGCGCGTGAGATCGCTTACTTTTTCTCGGGCCTTGAACTGGTTGGCTAAGCGTCAGGTTTTCTGACCCCGATTTTATCAAGGGCGGCGTCCAAACTGGCGCGGCCCTTTTTTTATGGGCCTT
>DDEJ01000127.1:6953-7196 GCA_002336405.1 Rhodobacteraceae bacterium UBA1957 | reverse complement strand
GGCACGGCGTTTGGCCCCTTTGATACCCGGGTCTTGCCTGCGCCGCCTGTTCCGCCACTGCGTGGTTTTGCAGAGGCTTTGCCACCGGGTGGCACAAACCGTTTTGAGGTATCATTGGCCGCCGCACGATACCGTTTGGCCGTATCGCCCCCACCGCCAGGCGCTGCGGCATCGCTGCTGCGCTTGTCGGGTTTGCCCGCTGCAGCAGACGCCGAGCGCGGCTTTGAAAACCCGCCCTCTTTG
>DDEJ01000127.1:0-6560 GCA_002336405.1 Rhodobacteraceae bacterium UBA1957 | reverse complement strand
TTATATCCACCCGGTTTTGGCCCGTCTTTCGGGGCCGCTTTGGGCTTGTCATTGGCATAGGCCGCTTTTTTATGCGCGGGTTGTGGCTTTGCGCCGGCGGGCTTTTTGGGTTTGCGCGGCTCGACCACGCCTTCGGGACGGGTCCGTTCGGGGCGTGGATCTGGCTTGCTGCGTTCTGTTTTTACATCACGTGGCTTGCGGTTTTCACTAAAGTCAGGACGCGCATCGCGCGGTTTTGCCCCAGGTTTCGGCCGTGAAGGCGCGTGCGGTCGTGGCGATGACTGCGGCCGAGACGCCGATGCAGCGCGTGGACCGGATGACGGCTTTTTGCCCTTATAATCAGAGCGCGGTTCGCGCGGCGACTGGCTCAGATCCGGTGCTTTGTCCAATTTGCGCAAGCGAATATTGTCTTCAAGTTTTCCGCCCGGCCCCACTGCGGCTTCAAAGGCCGCAGCACTTTCTTGGCGAATTTCAACAAAGCTTTCGCTCTGCTGGATGCGGATTGCCCCGATATCGTCTTTGGTGATGTTTCCGGCATTGCACACCATTGGCAGCAGGCGCCGTGGCTCGGCGCCGTCAGCGCGGCCTTGCGAGACGGCAAACCAGACCGACGCACCGAATTCGGTGCGGGGTTTGCGGGCCTCTTCCTGTGGGGCGGGATCCAGATCTTCGGGGGCAGAGGTGCGCCCTGCGTAAAGCCGCATGTAGGCGGCGGCGATTTGGTCGGCGGAATAAAGTTCGGTTAATTTTTGGACAAAATCACGCTCGCCTTCTGCGACCGGCTCTTGCCAGGTTGGATCCTCCAGCAGGCGGAGTTGATCGCGTTCTGTCACCTCATCCGCCGAAGGCGGGGCGGCCCATTCTGCCGTAACTTTTGCCATTTTCAACAGGCGCTGGGCCTTGCTACGGTTTTTGGCGGGTACAATCAGGGTGCTGACGCCTTTGCGACCGGCACGGCCGGTGCGCCCCGAGCGGTGCAGCAGAGTTTCAAAATTTGTGGGCAATTCTGCATGGATCACCAATTCAAGATTGGGCAGGTCGATACCCCGTGCGGCGACATCTGTCGCCACACAGACCCGTGCCCGACCATCCCGCATGGATTGCAGCGCATGCGTGCGTTCGTTCTGGGTCAATTCCCCTGACAGTGCCACCACTGAAAAACCGCGGTTTGAAAACCGTGTTGTCAGCCGGTTGACCATGGCTCTGGTGTTGCAAAATACGATGGCATTTGGGGCCTCGTAATAGCGTAAGACGTTGATGATGGCGTTTTCACTGTCGCGCATGGCCACGCTTAGGGCGCGATATTCAATATCGCTGTGCTGGCTGGTCTCGCTCGCGGTGGCGATCCGAACGGCTTGTTTTTGATAATGCTGGGCGAGAGTGGCGATTGCGCGCGGTACGGTGGCCGAAAACATCAAAGTGCGGCGGTTTTCAGGAGCTTCGCCCAGAATAAACTCAAGATCTTCACGAAAGCCAAGGTCAAGCATTTCGTCAGCCTCGTCCAGCACCACAGCCCGCAATGCCGTCATATCCAGGGATCCGCGCTGAATGTGATCACGCAGGCGCCCCGGTGTGGCGACAACGATATGAGCGCCGCGCGCCAGTGCGCGTCGTTCATCGCGCATGTCCATCCCACCCACACAAGAGGCCAAGACTGCGCCGGCCTTGGCATAGAGCCAGGCCAATTCGCGTTTTACCTGCAATGCAAGTTCTCGCGTCGGGGCGATCACCAGCGCCAGCGGCGCGCTTGCGGCGGTGAACTGCAGACTGTCTACCAAAAGGTTTGGTGCGATGGCCAAGCCAAAACCGACAGTCTTGCCCGATCCGGTTTGTGCCGATACCAACAGATCAGTGGTCTCAAGCGCAGGGTCTGACACCGCCTCTTGTACAGGCGTGAGTGTGTCATAGCCCTGTTGAGCCAGGGCGTCGGATAAAGTTTGAATCAATTTTTATGCTTCCGTCATTAGGGTATTAGTCGGCCGGGTCCTCTTGCATCCCCAAGTGGGGCGCCCGGTGCGCCGCTAAGATATCCCATAACAATCTGACGGCCACCCGCTGCCCCTAAGGCCAAAAATGACCAATGTATAGCCATTTCTTTTAGTGCGCGGAAGT
Organism: Rhodobacteraceae bacterium UBA1957; assembly: GCA_002336405.1. Lineage (GTDB taxonomy): Bacteria > Pseudomonadota > Alphaproteobacteria > Rhodobacterales > Rhodobacteraceae > CPC320. The sequence goes on along the minus strand of DDEJ01000127.1, from coordinate 4,448 downwards.
TGGGGTTTCGGGACCAAGCGGCACGAACCGCTCAGGAGCGTTGTTTTTCGGGGCGCGGTTTATTGTGCGGCGCGGGCCTGTGACACCAAGGCTTGCAGATCATCGGACGACACCATTCCTGGCGCAAGTTCATTGCCAATCACATAGGCTGGAGTGCCTGAAAAGTTCAGTGCTTGGGCAAGCTGCATCGAGGTTTCGATATGTTGGTCAATTTCGGGACCCTGCATGTCGGCTTTCAGACGTTGCGTGTCCAGACCGACTGCTTGTGCGATGACCATGACGTTCGCGGGCCCTACGCGGCCTTTTGCCACCATCAAAGCTTGATGGAATGCGGCATATTTATCTTGCTTGCGAGCCGCTAGAGAGGCGCGTGTGGCATAAACCGAGGCCTCGCCCAATATGGGCCATTCCCGCAATATGACGCGCACGTTCGTATCTTGTGCCAACAAGGTGTTGAGTTCAGCGGTGGCACGTTTGCAATAGGGACAGTTGTAATCAAAAAATTCTACGATTGTGACATCGCCATCAAGATTGCCGAGTGTTGGCGCGTTTGGATCGCGTTCCAACCTGTCGCGTTCATTTTGCAGCAGTGCTTGTGATTTCACGGCGGCGGCGTTTTTGTCATTTTGCCGCAACAAATCGATGGCTTCCCGGATGATTTCGGGGTTTTCGAGGATCGCTTCGAGCGCCAGTTGTTTGACCTGTGCGGCGCTCAGTTCTGCCACACTGGGACGGGCGAGACCAAATATGCAGAGCAGGCTGAGGCAGGCTGTGAGTATCAGACGCATGGTCACGTATCCTTTTTCGGTCTTGAGCAGTTTCTTTTTACAACGGGCATAGATTACAACAAGCACAGATTACAACAAGCAGAGAATATCAATATCTTCGGTGTAGTTCTTTTGTCAAACCGCTTATTTTCATCACGCCACTCGGGGGCTATGCGTCATGATCGGGCGCAATCGCGCCGCGCCCAGCTTTGACCGCGCCACGCACCTTCTTGGCTTTTAGACGGCGTTTCTGGCTGCCGAGGGTCGGGCGGGTTGCAACCCGGCGCTTTGGGGCCACCAGTGCCTTGCGGATTAAGTCGGTCAGTCTTTGACGGATGATCTCGCGGTTGCGCACTTGCGAGCGGGTTTCGTCGCATTGCAACACCAAAGCGCCTTCGCCGGTCCAACGGCGGCCGGCAAGACGTTTGAGCCTGGCTTTAACCGATGGGCTCAGCGCCGGTGACCGCGCCGCCTCAAAGCGCAATTCCACCGCGGATGAGACCTTGTTTACGTTTTGCCCGCCCGGTCCGCTGGCGCGCATAAACTGTTCGCTCAACTCCCAATCGGCCAGAATGATGTCATCGGTGATGCGCATAGGATCGTCAGCCTTGTCTGTTTGAACATAATTTTAGCCCAGCCTGACCGAAAACCAAAGCCCCCCAAGTTAAAAAAGGCCGCCCGCATTGCGGACGACCTTTCGAGAATTCCGGAGGTGGGGTCGGTTAGACCTGCACCAATACAGAATTTATCAACATCAAGGGCTGCCTTAACGCTGTGCCTCCTGTATTGTTCCGACACCGTTCTCCAATACCTCTTTAGACACTGGACCACCTCCTTTCAAAAGTTTCTATCTCATACAAGATGCCACAGTTGGCGAAATTGTCAAAACATTTTCGAACTATTGGTGCAGCCCCGGCCATTTTTCTAGCGCCTAAGTCCCGGCACCTGAATTGTGACACGTAAAGATAAAAATGCTCAGGGCGCTTTGAGCACTGCTGCACATTGGCGTGGTAGATCTTTTAATATGTATTCCCGTCGCGGTTTTGGCTTTGGAGCATTGGGGTCCACGGGGCGCGGATTCAGAATGTCATCGACCCAAGATTGCGCCCCTTCGCATCCGTCACCAGGTGGGGGAGCAGCCTGATTTTGGCAGCCTGCCATGTTTTTGGGGCAGCGCAATCGCACGTGGAAATGTTCGTGATGCCCCCACCACGGCCGGATCTTGCGCAGCCAATTGCGATTGCCGCGGGCAGTGTTGCACATAGACACTTTAGCGCCGGGAAACACGAAAATTCGCGCCACTTTCGGATCTTGCGCGGCGGCCTTGAGAATGTTTTGGTGGGCTGGTGTCCAGTTTTTATTGATAAAGGCCCCGTTTTTGCGCCGCATCGACACTGAGGAAATTGCTTCACGGGCGTCCTTGCTCAGGGTAAGGTTGTTGGCACGACGCATCCAGATATCGATGTCCAGGCCCAGTTGATGGCTGCGGTGCCCGCTGATCATTGGCCCGCCACGCGGTTGTGAGATATCGCCGATATACAGCCCGTTCCAGCCCGGTTGATCGGCGGCTTTACGGGCGAGGGTTTTGATGAAAGAAATTGCGTTCGGGTGACCCCAGTTGCGGTTGCGCGATAGACGCATTGCCTGCCAGTGTGGCCCGCTTTCCGGCAGGCGTACTGCACCGGCCAAACAGCCTTTGGCATAGCCGCCATAAGCGGTTGCTGTGCGGTTCTGCGTTGGGTTGGATGCGCCTCCAAACAGTTGACGGGCTTCTTTTGGGGCTGCCAAAACTGCTGAGACTGCCAGCACAGTCCACGCCAGTATGAGCATTGTGTACACGAGTGCTAAAAGAGGGGACTTGGGTGTTTTCAGCATTGTTCACATTCTCTTTTGATCGCCTTTGGGCTGCACCCAGCGCAGCAGAAAAAGTCCAATCAGGAATAATAGTATTAAAGGCGAGACACCAATTCTTGCACTGCCTGACAGGGTTGTGACCAACGCAATCAATGCGGGGGCCATGAAGGCGGTGGCACGCCCCGACAAGCCAAACAAGCCAAAATTTTGGGTAGCGTTTTCGGGATCTGTGTGGCGCACCATCATTGTGCGGCTGGCTGATTGAAGGATGCCTCCCATGCCGCCGATCATGATGCCACAGCAGAAAAAGATGATGTCAGGCAGGTTCGACCCCTCGGGCACTGCGATACCGAATATCTGTTCCCGGGTCATGCAAACCACAGTAATACAAACAGCGATGAGGCTCCAGATTGTGATGATAATCAGCGGTTTTGGGCCGATATAGGTATCAATTTTGCCACCAACCCAGCTAAATAGTGCCGCCGCGATGATGCTAGTGATGCCGAAAACCCCAAGATAGGTCAGTTCCCAGTTTAGGACCAAGACCGCATAGGTACCCCCAAACCCGTACAGACCGTTAAGCGCGTCGCGATAGAACATCGAAGACCCCAAATAGGCCGAGAGGCTGATTTTATGACGTAAATCTTTAAGTGTCTGCACAAGCGTGCCTAAAGCTTGATAAATAGCCCCCGGGGGTGCACTTTTGGGGGTATCACGTACTGATTGGAAATAAGGGATCATAAAAATTAAGAACCAAACCGCAGTCAGGGGACCGACAAAGCGCGTGCCTTCGCGTTGCGATGCATCCAATCCAAATGCCGGGTCAATGCCGAAAAGGGTCTTGCCCGAGGGTTGTTCCAGAAAGAACAGTAGCATGATCACCAAAGACACCAAACCGCCGATATAGCCAAAGGCGAACCCGGTACCGGAAATTTTCCCAATGAGCTTTGGGGGTCCAAGACTGGGCAATTGCGCGTTGGTGAAAATCAGTGCAAATTCAGCACCTATAAAGCCGACCCCAAATGCACAAAGCATCCACAGCATGTTCGACCCGTCGGGTTGGGTCCACCAAAGCGACATCGATCCCACGACGTAAAGGGTGGAAAACCCGACAATCCAAGGCAGCCTGCGTCCGGTGACATCTGCCACACCGCCCATAATGGGTGCGCCAAACCCGACGATCAGCCCCACTATTGTCAGGCACAGCGACCACAGGCTTTGCGCTTTGGCGTCTGCGGCCTGTTCGGCTAAACCTGAGGTCATATAGACCTCTGAGGCAATGGTGGCGAAAAACGGACCAAACACAAATGTAAGCATCAGTGTTGAATAGGGCTGCGTCGCCCAGTCAAAAAAGTACCAGCCCCATATTTTTTTGCGTGCAGCTTTCATGGTCAATCCATTTGCTTTCAAGCTGCAAAAGACAGTGGTTTACAGGGTAACACAAGCGAATTTTTCTATCCATCAGGCATGTGGCTCAACCCAAGCGAAAGCGGATCAAAGTGCGGCAAGCTGCGCGAAAGCCGAAATGGGTTGCCCAGAGGCCGGAATTGCCATCAGTCAGGCCAGAGAGGTTCTGTGATTTTTTTGCTAACGTCTGCCACGGCAGCAAGACCCTGCGTGTGTTTTCTAAAATACATTAACGGTTGAACAGGTGGACCATAAATAGAGGGTTTAGTGTTTGATCCGTTCTCAACCGCATTGCTGTGGTTGATGTGATGTGGGGTCGTGATCACCGTTTGAAATCTGGTTGCTATGTTGGGATCGTTTAGCGCTCTGACGGCTTGGCAGAGATGAATAATTAAGGCGTCTGCGTCATAGCGTTTTTGG
>DDEJ01000164.1 GCA_002336405.1 Rhodobacteraceae bacterium UBA1957 | reverse complement strand
CAATCGCAGAGCGCAAACCGAAAATGCAAATCCACCCACTGAAATCGCAGCGGACCGCAAAACACCTCTGGTCAACAAAACACCTCTGGTCAAATCGTGAGGGTCCAAAAACGCTGTTACGCAGACGCCTTTAATAATCTTATACAAAACACGAAACCACCATGCCTTTTACACGGCGTGTAGTGAGGAGCACTTAATATAATGTGAAAAAGTGGCGCGGTTGACGGGGCTCGAACCCGCGACCTCCGGCGTGACAGGCCGGCACTCTAACCAGCTGAGCTACAACCGCGCAGTGCGCTTAGGATCAAAACCAGCAGTGGCGCGGTTGACGGGGCTCGAACCCGCGACCTCCGGCGTGACAGGCCGGCACTCTAACCAACTGAGCTACAACCGCCAACTGACCGCCCAATCCTAAAGGCGTAGGCGGTGTAATAGGCGGCACTGCCAGCCTCGTCAAGCGCGGTTTTACCCAAAATTCGCGATTGGTCGAAAGCCGCTTTGAAAACGAGGTAAACGCCACAGTTTTTACCCAATTTACCACCTCGATTTCCAGCTTAGCGGCACATTGCCCCTGCCAAAGCCAAAACACGCTTGGGGTCAGCGCCCTGAGATCACTCCGCGGCCACTGTGGGGGTTAATCGGCAACATCGCTGCGAGGCCGAGGCTTTGCTCAAACTGCCGCGCGGCGCGCAACAGCGCCGCCTCACCACGGGGTTTACCGACGATCTGCACTCCGACCGGCAGGCCCGTCGCGGTAAACCCACAAGGCACGCTCACCACCGGACAAGCGGTCATCGTCAGCGCGAAAGTTATTGCAAACCAATCAATATATGTGGCGCAAGGCTTTCCATCGATCTCGGTGACAAAGCGCTGTTCCACTGGAAACGGTGGGATTGAGGCCGCAGGACAAATCAGGAAATCATGGCTCTCAAAAAATGTCAGCATTTTTTGATACAAAGCAATCCGCACCCGCTCAGCCGCAAAAATCTGCGCCGGATCGATTTTCAAGCCACGCTCGATATTGCCAATAATCTCAGGGGCAATCTGGGCGCGGTTCTGTTCGAGAATGGGTGCCATCAAGGTTGCAAACAAAACCGCCCGCAAGCTTTGAAAAGCCCCTAGAACACCGGTGAAATCTGGCACGTCTGCGGTGACTTCCGTACCCATACCCGTGAAATGCCCCATTGCCGCACCACAGGTTTGCGCTATCTCTGGCTCCATCGGGACAATGCCAAGGTCGGGGCTAAAGGCAACCCGAGCCGGCGTGTCGCCCTCGCTTAATTGTTCGACAAAACTGATGTGACTTTGATCAAAAGACAAAGGATCATCGGCTTGATATCCGACGCCTGCATCCAACATGAGCGCAAGATCATCCACACAGCGCGCCATTGGCCCCTCGACCCACAGCGTATCCATCGCCGGCAGGCGGGTGCCGCGCGGCACCCGGCCCGGACCCGGGCGCAGCCCGACAACCCCGTTGAACGCCGCCGGTGTGCGCAGACTGCCCCCCAGATCATTGCCTGTGGCCAGCCATACCGACCCGCTGGCCAATGCCGCCGCTGATCCACCCGAAGACCCGCCCACGCTCATCCGCAGATCCCACGGGTTGCGGGTGGCCCCAAACACCGGGTTGAATGTATTGCCACCGGCCCATTCCGGGACATTTGATTTGGCCACAGGAATCGCCCCATTGCTTTCCAATTGTCGCACGGTCGCATCAGACTGGGCCGCAACACTCTGGGCAAAAATTGGCGACCCATAGGTTGTGCGAACCCCGCCAACATTATTGTAATCCTTGACCGCAATCGGCAGGCCACACAGTGACTTGTGGTTGTCGAGATGATCTGCCAGGCGCAGGCTACGGGCCATATCAAGCGCCCGTTCAAAGCACTTGATGGGCAGGGCGTTCACCTTCGAGTCGACGTCTTCGATACGGGCAATCGATGCCTCAACCAGCTCTGCCGCGGTAACCTCGCCCGCGCGCAACCGCGCAACCGCCTCTGTGGCAGTCAGGGCACAAAGTCCCCCTTGCACAGAGGTGACTTGGGACGGTTTGTTGGGGATCAAGGAATGGGGTGACAAGGTGATGCTCCTGCAAATACGCGAAATTCGATGGCGTTCACATGCCATTATGAGACGAGAGTTATACATTTTGCCACGAAAAACAATCTCGTTTCAACCCGCCAGTTGTTGAAACGACCGGCCCGCAGATCGGCACAGACGACACTGGCAATACTGTCAAGCACCCACCTAGGGACCGATATGGTGACCGCTACATCCAGCAGAATGCCCAAAAACGACATTAGTCGTTATTGAGACAGACATCAGGGTAATTTCTGTTTTCATACAGGCAAGAAGTCCGGAGCAATCTTGAAAATGGCCAACGAATTTTGGAAAATTTCACTCGTTGTGATCACTATAGGGGCAGGGCGTGGCCGCGCCGCCCGAGGGCGACCCTCAGGCGGATAGCAATCAATGATCGCCCCTCAGACACCCTGCCCTCTGGCCAACAGGACTTGCACCATGACAACACAAACATCTCGACGCAGCGGCGGCCGCGCCGCACGACGCTCGGCCCGCTCTGCCCCCCTGCCCGACCATCTCAAGCCGGTGCGTGCCGGCATGGAGGGTGGCACATTTTCACCCCTCAATAAATTTGGCATGGACCGCATTCACCAAGCCGTGCTTGACGCATTGGAAACCATTGGTCTATCGCAAGCCCCCCAAACGGGCGTCGACTATCTGACAGCCGCTGGCGCCAAGCTGGGCGATGACGGGCGCATCCGCTTTCCGCGCGCATTGGTCGAAGACACCATCGCGCGGGCAAATCGAAGTGTTACCTTGCTGGGCCGCGACCCGCGTCACGATATGGAGCTTTCAGGCACCCGTGTGCATTACGGCACGGCCGGTGCGGCGGTGCATCTGGTCGAGGCAGACGGTCGGCAGTATCGCGACAGCACTCTGCAAGACGTGCACGACGCCGCGCGTATCGCCGATGTGCTGGACAATCTGCATTTTTTGCAACGCCCGATGGTGGCACGCGATATCGCCGATAATCTTCAAATGGATATGAACACGATCTATGCCTGCTGCTCGGGCACCACCAAACACGTCGGGGTGTCTTTTAACGAGCCCGAATTTGTGCCCCACGGCCTTGAAATACTGCATTTAATTGCGGGCGGTGAAAAGGCGTGGCGCGCACGGCCGTTTGTGTCAAACTCAAACTGTTTTGTCGTGCCACCGATGAAATTTGCCACCGAAAGCTGTCTGGTCATGGAGGCCTGTATCGCTGGGGGCATGCCGGTTTTATTGCTGTCGGCGGGTCAAGCCGGCGCCACAGCTCCCGCGCCTATCGCCGGGGCAATCGTGCAGGCCACTGCCGAATGTCTGGCCGGGCTTGTTTACGTCAACGCGATAAAGCCCGGTCACCCCGCAGTTTTTGGCACATGGCCTTTTGTCAGCGACCTGCGCACCGGTGCGATGTCAGGCGGCAGTGGCGAACAGGCTTTGCTGACGGCGGGCTGCGCCCAGATGCACCGCTATTACGATTTGCCCGGGGGCGCTGCTGCGGGCATCGCTGATGCCAAACTGCCCGATATGCAAGCCGGCTGGGAACAGGCCACGTCGAATGTCATGGCCGGACTGGCAGGGTTAAACATGGTCTATGAGGCCGCAGGCATGCACGCCTCACTTTTGGGGTTCTGCCTGGAATCGTTGATCCTTGGCGATGATCTACTGGGGCAGGCCCTGCGCTGTGTGCGCGGAATCGAGGTCACCGAGGACAACGTGAGCCTCGAAGTGATCCGCGCCACATGTCTCGAGGGTCCCGGACATTATCTTGGCTCAGAGCAGACCCTGTCGCTGATGCAGACCGAATACATCTATCCCACACTGGCCGATCGCAGCTCGCCAAAGGAATGGCTGGAACAGGACCGCCCTGACCTTCTAAGCCGCGCAACCGCCCGCAAAGAGGAAATTCTCGCCACCCGCTCTGCCGCGCGTTTTGAGCCTGCGGTTGATCAGGCAATTCGAGATCGCTTTGCCATTCATCTGCCCGCCTGAGCCAGCACGAGGCTCAAGCAACGAACGGGCGGGTCGAAAAAGTTCGACCCCACTTTACGTGTCCGGTCAGAGACCTGTCGCTTGAAAGATCCCCCCTTAATCTGCCTCACTGGGCTGCAAAGCACCGCCAATCGGCCTGTTTGACATCTTTTCACCCGATGCGAACCGATAGGCTCTGGTCTTTTGCCTCGCAGGGCGATAGTTCGCCCACATCTCAGAGATAAAAGGCACTTTCCACATGGATCTCCGCAACATCGCGATTATCGCGCACGTCGATCACGGCAAAACAACTCTCGTAGACGAGCTGTTGAAACAATCCGGTGCATTTCGCGCCAATCAGGCGGTTGCAGAACGCGCCATGGACAGCAATGATCTGGAACGTGAACGCGGTATTACCATTCTGGCCAAAGCCACCTCAGTCGAATGGAAAGACACGCGGATCAACATCGTAGACACCCCCGGTCACGCCGATTTTGGCGGCGAGGTCGAGCGTATCCTCAGCATGGTCGATGGTGTGGTTCTGCTGGTTGACGCCGCAGAAGGTCCAATGCCGCAAACAAAATTTGTCACCTCAAAAGCGCTGGCGCTAGGTCTGCGGCCGATTGTGGTTCTCAACAAGGTCGACAAACCAGATGCAGAACCAGACCGCGCCTTGGACGAATGTTTTGATCTGTTTGCCAGTTTGGGGGCCAATGACGACCAGCTAGAATTTCCGCACATGTATGCGTCTGGTCGATCCGGTTGGGCAGATGCTGAATTGGACGGTCCACGCAAAGACCTGTCGGCCCTCTTCAATCTGGTGGTCAACCACGTACCAGCGCCACGCCAGATCAAACATCAGGACGAACCGTTCACGATGCTGGCCACTACCTTGAGCAGTGACCCCTTTGTCGGTCGGGTTTTGACTGGTCGCGTCGAAACCGGGACACTGAAAGTGGGCGCAACGGTTCAGGCATTGAGCCGCGTTGGCCAGAAAATCGAACAATTCCGCGTCACTCGCGTTCAGGCTTTTCGCGGCTTGGCCCCGCAGGATATCGACGAGGCGCAGGCAGGTGATATCGTATCACTTGCAGGGATGACCAAAGCCACAGTGTCCGACACAATCTGCGCGCTTGCTGTCGACGAACCCCTTGAGGCCCAACCAATTGATCCCCCCACCATCACCGTTACCTTTGGCATCAACGACAGCCCTCTGGCTGGACGCGACGGCAAAAAGGTCCAATCGCGGGTGATCCGCGACAGATTGATGAAAGAAGCCGAATCAAACGTAGCGATCAAAATTACTGATACACCAAGTGGCGAGGCCTTTGAGGTCGCCGGCCGGGGCGAGTTACAAATGGGTGTTTTGATCGAAAACATGCGCCGAGAGGGTTTTGAATTGTCTGTCTCAAGACCGCAAGTCCTGATGCGGGAGGGGGAAAACGGCGAGCGGCTTGAACCGATCGAAGAGGTCACAATTGATGTCGACGATGAATACTCGGGCGCTGTGATCGAAAAAATGACGGGCGTGCGCAAAGGCGAGTTGGCCGAAATGAAGCAGGCAGGAGTCGGCAAAACGCGGATCATTGCCCATGTGCCATCGCGCGGCTTGATCGGCTATCACGGCGAGTTCCTGACAGATACCCGCGGCACTGGCGTGTTGAACCGGGTGTTCCACGAGTGGGCGCCCCATAAAGGCCCAATCCCAGGGCGGCGAGCCGGCGTTCTTATCTCGATGGAAGATGGGGTATCAGTGGCATATGCACTCTGGAACCTTGAAGGTCGTGGCAGAATGTTCATCGGGGCGCAGGAAAAAATCTATCAAGGTATGATTATTGGCGAACACAGCCGTGAAAATGATCTTGAGGTCAACCCGCTGAAGGGCAAGAAACTGACCAACGTCCGCGCCTCAGGCACAGACGAGGCGGTGCGTCTGACCACACCCATCACCTTGTCCCTAGAAGAGGCCATCGCCTATATCGACAATGATGAATTGGTGGAGGTGACTCCACACTCTATTCGCATGCGCAAGCGTTATCTCGACCATCACGAGCGTAAACGGATGTCCAAGAAAGCGTAAGAAAAAGACCTGCCTGCAAAATCGCTCCCCTTGCAGGCAGGGGCTTAATTCTTGATTTTACAAGTTTTCGCGTGGCCATCTGTGGCTGAAACAAGCTTTTCATTGCGGAAAAGCACATGGACGAACTGCACGCGCAATTGTTTTTCATCGTAAATATAAGA
>DDEJ01000045.1:18972-21753 GCA_002336405.1 Rhodobacteraceae bacterium UBA1957 | reverse complement strand
AGAAATGGGGCAATAAACCACGCCCAATTATCCATATCCAACTGTAAAATAGACAAACAGCTGATTTAAATGGAAGTCTGCCTAAAACGCGAAAATATCCAGTTGGCCAACAGGCCTTATACTGAGATTTCATCTAATAAAAATGCGTCGCCCCACCCATAATAAAGGCATCTATAATATTAAATAGAACCGCTTACTGCACCACGACGCGCGCATTACTCAGTCAACGCGCGTCAATGTGGCAAACCGATTAATTAAAAGATGACAGAATAGTGCCTATTGTTGTCTCAAGCGCCTCATTTTCTTTTTCAATTTGATCAATTTCTGCGCGCAGCTCTTCTATGCGCTCTTTACGGCTTTCCATAACTTTGCTTACTTCGCCAAGCAAACCTTCAAGTTTTGCACTCAGGTCTTCTTCATCACTCATCTATCTGGGTCCCCTAATAGGCTAATTTTTCTGTTTAAAATATTTCACATTCTACGGTGAAAGTAAAACCTTGTTTTGATGCAAGAAACGGCTCTAAAGAGCTTAAAATATGACGCCTTGTCAAATTTGATCATAATTGGAAAGCAGACACCCCAACCATTACAATTAAATTTTCCAATCATTATAAATTTACGTTATTGACGCTGTATCATTTGGGACTGATCGCATGGTCCGAGAAAATGAACTGGTCAAAAGACAGCGTTGCTTATCGGCGCAATGATGTGGCACACAGGGGGTGTTGCTGCACACAGGGAGAACCCCCATGGTCTTTGACCGGTCAATAAAAATAGCCCCATCGATTCTATCAGCAGATTTCGCCAATTTCGGAGCTGAAATTCAAGCCATCGAAGCGGCAGGATGCGACTGGGTGCATGTGGATGTGATGGATGGGCATTTCGTCCCCAACCTGACGTTTGGGCCGGCCCTCTGCGCCGCCATCCGGCCACACATCAAAACCGTTATGGATGTGCATTTGATGATCACACCGGTGGATCCTTATATTGAGGCCTATGCCAAGGCGGGCGCCGACGTCATCACCGCCCACCTTGAGGCCGGACCCCACGCGCATCGCACCATGCAAGCGATCCGCACAAACGGTGCCAAAGCCGGCATAGCGCTCAATCCCGCCACCCCAGCCAGCGAAATTGAATATCTGATTGATATGATTGATCTGGTATGTGTGATGACGGTAAACCCCGGCTTTGGTGGACAAAAGTTCATCACGTCGCAGGTCGAGAAGGTGCGCCAACTGCGCCAGATGATCGGCGACCGCCCCATCCATATCGAAATAGATGGCGGCGTTACCCCCCTGACCGCGCCTTTGGTTGCCGAGGCGGGAGCCGATGTGCTTGTTGCCGGATCAGGTGTGTTTAAAGGTGGATCAGTCTCAAACCCCAGCCCTTATAAAACCAACATCAGCGCCATTCGCGCCGCAACGGAGGATCTATAAATGGCCAGCCCCCCAGCCTGTGACTTTCACTGGCAAGCTCCAGACTTCACTTTGCCCGGAACAGACGGAAATACGCATACTCTGAACAGTATCCGAGGTCAAAACGGCACTTTGGTGATGTTTATATGCAACCATTGCCCCTATGTGACCTCGGTGCTTGAGCGGCTGATTACAGACGTAAAAACCATTCAGGCAATGCAGGTCGGCGTGGTCGCCATCAGCGCAAATGACGCGCAAAGCTATCCCGAAGACAGTTTCGAGAACATGCAAAAAATGGCCAGCGACAGCGGCTTTCCTTTTGCCTATCTCTATGATGAGGATCAATCAGTAGCGCGCGCTTATAACGCTGTTTGCACACCGGATTTTTTCGGCTTTAACGCCAGTGGCGGACTACAGTATCGCGGTCGACTTGACGCGGCGGGCCGCAACCGCGCCCCTGAAGGGATGCGCCGCGACTTGGTTGAGGCCATGCGCATGATTGCCGACACCAGTGCCGGCCCACAAGATCAGATACCCTCGATGGGATGCTCGATCAAATGGCATAGCCCCGTATGACCCGCATCATCTTTGACCTTGACGGAACGCTGATCGACAGCGCGCCCGACATTCATCTCGCCGTAAACCTGATGCTGTCAGAACAAAATCTTGCACCGCTTGATCTCGCAGCCGTGACTTCATTTATCGGCAATGGTGTGCCAAATCTGGTGCGTCTGGCGATGCAGGCCCGCGATATCGATCTGGCCAAGCACGATGCCTGCGTGACATCCATGGCGCATCATTACGACCAAGTGAATGGCCGGCTGACGCAGCTATACCCCGGTGCGCGTATAGCTCTTGAGCAGTTGCAACGCGACGGGCACACGCTGGCGCTTTGCACCAACAAACCACTTGAGCCAGCCCGACAAATCGTCAACACATTCGACATGACTTCACTGTTTGATCACGTTATTGGCGGCGACAGCCTGCCACAGCGCAAGCCTGACCCTGCCATGCTGCTGGCCTGCCTGATGAATGGCAAAGGGCTTTATGTTGGCGACAGCGAGGTGGATGCCGAAACCGCTGAGCGCGCAGGCGTGCCGTTTGCACTGTTCACCAAAGGCTATCGCAAGACACCAATTGAACAACTGGTGCACAGCTATGCGTTTGATAATTTCAGCGAACTGGCAGCGATTGTCGAGCGTTTCACAAACCCACCAGACTAAAAAACTGTTGGACGAACCAAACCCACTGGACTGAATTGAACCTGCTGCCGAACACTTTTCATCCCAAATCCACCAAAGCAATAAAACAAAAATTTGCACTTATAAATGCAATTTTACGTTGAACAAACCCGAGATCATTGTAT
>DDEJ01000045.1:18051-18572 GCA_002336405.1 Rhodobacteraceae bacterium UBA1957 | reverse complement strand
ATTCATTTCAAATTTATATCAGGACACGACACATGTTCAGAATTATCTTAACACTCGCCCTGTTTGCCCCAGCATTCACCCTGGCCGCCCCCGACAGCGACCTGTTATTTGGTGGCGATTATTTCGCCGCCGGAAACCGCGTCGAAACGGCCCTGACCGGTGCAAACGATGTTTTTCTTGCAGGAGAATATGCCAAAGTCACGACACCGGTTCAGGGCAGCGTGCACGCAATGGCACGGAACGTCCGAATTGACGCGTCTGTCGCAGGCAATCTATACGCCGCCGGGCAGGACGTTTTAATAACACAAGCCGTTGCCGGCAACGCAAGCCTTGGCGGCTATACAATTGATATTAATAACGATATCGGCGGCAACCTGCGTGCGAGTGGCACAAACCTGACCTTAAAGGGGACAGTCGCAGGCACCGCTATCATGACCGCGAAAAACTTGCACATCCTCGGCACAATTGAAGGCGATGCGCTTCTAAATGCAAGAAATATCACCTTTGGTCCCAATGCGCAG
>DDEJ01000045.1:17579-17710 GCA_002336405.1 Rhodobacteraceae bacterium UBA1957 | reverse complement strand
GCAGGTCACGCTGTATGATCACGACAGCAGTGAAATCCCGTCATCGGTTGCACCAAAAGATCGCATCACACTAAAAACTGACGCCGAATGGGATCGAGATGACCACGCCATGCCTTGGGGTTTTACAGGTT
>DDEJ01000045.1:0-17239 GCA_002336405.1 Rhodobacteraceae bacterium UBA1957 | reverse complement strand
TGGGATTGGGATCGGCATAATAGTTCTAGTCGCGGCGATCGCCTTGGCGTTTTCCAAGATTGCACCAACGGCAACGGCAAAAATTTCCGAACTTGGTAAGGGCAGTATTGGGCGCAGTTGGTGGATTGGATTTTTAACTATATCTGCCCTGATCGGCGCTGCGATTGTCCTTGCAATGACTATAATCGGAATGCTGGCCACACCTGTTATTGCAGTCATCGTATTGCTGACAGCGCTGGCAGGTCTGGTTGCAGGGGCCTATGGGTTTGGCGCCAAACTGACACAGCTTGCCGGGCGCAACGCCGCGTTGAGCGAGGTCGCAGTGCTGCGTGATACGTTAACCGGTATTATAGCCGCTGCGCTGTTCCTACTTGTCCCCTTTGTCGGTTGGTTCGCCCTGTGGGTGTTGGTATTGTTTGGAATCGGCCTGCTGTCGCGTTGGTTGTTTCAACCATCACTTTCCAACAAAGGTAACGCCCCCGACGGCGACGTATCTTAGGCAAATATGAGAGACACTGGTCACCTTATTTTCATCCTTGCGACCGGCCACGTACATCAGCCCGCACTGTCACCCTTCTAGTGGCAGGCGGGTTTCCACCAATCGCGCCATAATCGATGCACCCACGGGCAAAATTTCTTTCCCTAAAGTAAATTGCGGGTTGTGCAAAGGCATGGTGCCACTGTGCCCAACGCGACAATAGGCACCCGGCACCACTTGCAGCATATCGGCAAAATCCTCAGAGGCCGTATCGGGCGCAACCTGTGTTGACACGTTTTCAGGACCAACAATATCAGAGGCGGCCTCCAGATAGGCCTGCGACAGATTGGGATCATTTTTCAGCACGTTGAACAGCGGCCGCAACTCGAGCGCCACATCAACGTCAAAGGCCGTGGCAAAACCGTCGCATAACGCCTGCAAACGCTGGGTGGCTGTCTCATAAACCTCTTGTTCAAAGTAACGGATTGTGCCTGCCAGCGTCGCTGTTTCAGGCACGACATTATACGCGCTACCGGCATGGATTTGGGTGACCGATAAAACGCAGGTTTCAAGCGGCGCAACGTTGCGACTGACGATGCTTTGGATCTGCGACACCAGACCAGACGCTATGACAATCGGGTCGCGGGATTGGTGCGGCAAGGCCGCGTGACTGCCCAAGCCACTGATGACAATATCAAAAAACGCAGCCCCCGCCATCGCACGCCCTTTACAGATCTCAAAGCGGCCCGGACGCCCATTGGGGGCATTGTGCATGCCATAGATTTCATCACAGGGAAATTTTTGAAATAAACCTTGTTCCATCATTGCCAAAGCACCACCCAAGCCTTCTTCGGCGGGTTGAAAAATCAATGCCACCGATCCATCAAAATCCCGTGTTTCTGCCAGATGTTTGGCAGCTCCCAACAGCATGGTCGTATGACCGTCGTGACCGCAGGCATGCATCTTACCAGATTGGGTTGATTGATAGCTCAACCCGGTGTTTTCATGAATAGGCAGCGCATCCATATCAGCGCGCAATCCAATGCGCCGGTTGCCGCGCCCCTTACCGTGCAACAGCCCCACCACCCCGGTATTGCCAATCCCAGTATGCACTTCGTCAACGCCAAACGCCCGTAAACGTTCAGCAACGATCTGGCTGGTTTTATGCTCTTCAAAGCCAATCTCGGGGTGCGCGTGTAACATCTCGAAAATATCGCACAATTCCTCTTCAGCGGCAGCAATGATCGGCAAAATATTCATCTTTGGGCTCCTTTGAACAGCACATAATGTGTTTAGGGTATAGCCCGCTGTTGAAAACAAGCAAATGTTTTGACCCGCTTTGAAACAAGACCCGCATCAAAGATATTTGTCAAAGACGCCTCTTTTGGGCCGCAAATATCAGATGTCAGCAGATGTATCCGACAGCAAAAATACCGCCGCAGTTTCTTTTTAATCATGATCCTTTTTGTGAAATAATTCGCCTTGTAAGTGCACCAAAGTTGCCGAATATAGCCGCAAGCCCCAATTGGGGTGTCTGAACGCGTTGGAGACCTGCAAAATGCCCAATCCCCTTGACCTGACCCGCGTTGTTGCCATGGCGGCCGCTCAAACTGTGATCGAAAGTGGTCATTTAGAGCGGCGATTGAGTGAATTGGTGGCGCTGCGCACAGAAAGCCAAAACCCTGCACAGGCGGCAGTGTTAAAACAGTATTTGAGCGAGATGATGCGTCCGATGTTGCTTGAAATGGGATTTGACGTGGGGCTGCATGAAAACCCGGTCGCGCAGGCTCCACCTTTGCTTTTGGCCAGTCGTGTCGAAAATTCCGACCTGCCCACGATCCTAATCTATGGCCATGGTGACGTCACCCACGGCCAGGATAACCAATGGGACGCGGGGCTCAGCCCGTTTGCAGCCAAGGCCATTGACGGCCTGATATACGGTCGCGGGACCGCCGACAATAAAGGCCAACATCTGATCAATTTAATGGCGCTTAAAACCCTGATCGAGCTGCGCGGGTCGCTGGGGTTCAACGTCAAGGTTCTGATCGAGATGGCCGAAGAAACCGGGTCGCCCGGATTGGCCGAGTTTTGTGCCGCGCAGCGCGATGCACTGGCAGCCGACGTGCTGATCGCGTCAGACGGCCCACGGTTGATGCCCGAGGTCCCAACCATGTTCATGGGATCGCGCGGCGCGGTCAATTTTGACCTCGAGGTGCGCCTGCGTAACCGCGCGCATCACTCAGGCAATTGGGGTGGATTGTTGGCCGATCCCGCAACTATCTTGGTGCAGGCACTGGCAAGTCTTACCGATGCGCGTGGGCAAATTAAGATTGCCGAATGGCGTCCCTCAAGTCTGACGCCTGACATTCGCGCTGCGCTGGCGCGCCTGCCCACCGAGACCGGCGGCGATGAGGTAATTGACCCAAACTGGGGCGAGGTAGGGCTGACGTCAAATGAGCGGGTTTTTGGTTGGAATTCATTCGCCGTTCTCGCGATGAAAAGCGGTGTGCCAGACGCACCCGTCAACGCTATATCCGGCCATGCCAGCGCGACCTGTCAGCTGCGATTCGTGGTAGGGACTGACGCCGACGGCATCGTGCCATCGCTGCGCCGGCATCTGGACCGCAAAGGATTTCATCAGGTCCACATTATCGCCACCGATAAAGTCGCTTTTCAAGCCACGCGGGTAAACCCCGACAATCCTTGGGTTAATTTTGTCGCCTCCTCTCTGGAACACAGCACGCAAAGCGCACCCCACATCCTGCCTAATCTGGCAGGATCCCTGCCCAACCACTGCTTTAGCGAAATTCTCAACCTGCCAACAATCTGGATTCCCCATAGTTACCGCGGCTGTGCTCAGCACGCCCCGAACGAGCATATGCCAATTGCACTGTTGCATCAGGCGTTCTCGGCCATGGTCGGTCTTTATTGGGATTTGGGGGAAACGAAAGGCCCCAACACCACAGTTGCGACAGCGCCCTCAAACAAAACCGCCAATTAGGAAAAGACTGTCGGCATGGGCCGGCTGAATTCAGCGCAACGAGACTGCATAATGCAGATTTTGGGTCAAGTAATAACTCAGACGAAACTCCATCACGCCGCCAGAAATACCAATCGCGCGTCGCTCGACCTCCATAACTGGCGTGTTGTCGGCCAACGCAAGCATCCCCCCCACTGCCTCCGGGACCATCACAGCGCGCAGTTGTTCGTCAGCGCGCGCGATGGTGATGCCATAGCTGCGTTGATATAAAGGATACAGCGCATTGGGCAGACCACCGCGGTCTTTCAATCCAGGAAATTTCACCACATCCAGCACCGATTGCTCAGCGCAGACTACGGCGTCGTTGATTGATCGCACGCGCATCACCTCGAACACTGATGCCCGTGCCGCCAGCCCCAAAGCCGCCGCCTCGCGGGCATTTGCGGGACGTTTACGCACGGTCTCAGACACCAGCTGTGGGATCACCTGCGCCCCGTCGCTTTGACGCAGGCGGAAAAAATGAAACAGCGAGGTCTCGTCAGTGGTGGTGGCGACAAACGTACCCTTACCTTGGTGGCGCTCAACCAGACCAGACAGTTCAAGCTTGCTGAGCGCTTTACGCGCCGTGCCCTGACTGACCGCGTATTGCGCCGCCAAATCAAACTCACTTGGCAACATCATCCCCGGTGCCAACTCACCCGAGACAATCCGCGCCATCACCGCGTCATACACCTGTTGATACAACGGCCCTGCCGGACCAGAAAGATCATCCATCACATTTGCCTCTTTTACCAATCTTAGACTTATCAAAATCGCATTGAAATTACACTGACTGATTACTGTGCAATAACTCTTGTATAAGAATAACACAACGTGGTAGAAAAACAAATCATTCATTCAAGATGCTTAAAGGAGTGACGTTTTGACAATTCCACAATTGCTGGTCCACGACCACAAAGACAATGTCGGTGTCGTGGTCGTAGAGGGCCTGTCCGCCGGAACAGAAATGCTCTGTGTCGTGACCCACGACAATTCCGATTTCACCCTGACCGCCAATGCGGATATTCCAATCGGCCACAAAGTGGCGTTAAAGCCCATGAGCGAGGGCGACACCGTAATCAAATACGGCGAAGATATCGGCCGCATGACCGGATCTGCGGGCATCGGTGATCACTTACATACCCATAACTGCAAAACGAAACGGTGGTGAGCCCAATGGCATTAGACTTTTCAAATCAACCCATCACAGCCTGGCGTCGCGAAAACGGACGCGTTGGTGTACGCAATCACGTTCTTATCCTGCCGGTCGACGATATCTCGAACGCCGCCTGTGAAGCTGTGGCCAATAACGTCAAGGGCACGATGGCCCTGCCCCATTCTTATGGGCGCTTACAGTTTGGCGAAGATCTTGACCTGCATTTCCGTACCATCATTGGCACCGGGGCCAACCCAAATGTTGCCGCCGTTGTGGTGATCGGAATCGAGCCGGAATGGACCAAAATCATCGTCGATGGTATCGCCAAAACCGGCAAACCGGTCGAGGGCTTTTCGATCGAGCAAAAAGGCGATTTCGAAACTATCCGTCAGGCAAGCTGGAAAGCCAAAGAATTCACGCATTGGGCTTCTGAGCAACAAAAAGAAGAATGCGGTCTGACCGAGCTATGGGTTTCGACCAAATGTGGTGAAAGCGATACCACCACAGGCCTGTCGTCCTGCCCCACGGTCGGGAATATGTATGACAAATTACTGCCCCATGGTCTTTATGGATGTTTTGGTGAAACATCAGAAATCACCGGTGCCGAGCATATTTGCGAACAGCGCGCCGCAAATCCGGAAACAGCCGCAAAGTTTCGTAAAATCTGGCAGGCCTATCAAGACGATGTGATCTTTGCCCACCAGACCGACGATCTGTCGGACAGCCAACCCACCAAGGGCAACATCTTGGGTGGTTTGACGACCATCGAAGAAAAAGCCATGGGCAATCTGGAAAAGATCGGCCGCACATCAACCTATATTGACGCGATGGGTCCGGCTGAAGCCTCGACCAAGGGGCCGGGTCTGTATTTCATGGATTCATCTTCGGCGGCTGCCGAATGTGTCACGCTGATGGCGGCGGGCGGATATGTTGTCCATACCTTCCCAACCGGTCAGGGCAACGTGGTCGGCAACCCGATTGTGCCCGTAATCAAAATCTCTGGCAACCCGCGCACCCTGCGCACGATGTCCGAGCATATCGACGTGGATGTGACCGGGGTTCTGACCCGCGAGATGACCATTGATCAAGCCGGCGACAACCTGATTGA
Organism: Rhodobacteraceae bacterium UBA1957; assembly: GCA_002336405.1. GTDB lineage: Bacteria > Pseudomonadota > Alphaproteobacteria > Rhodobacterales > Rhodobacteraceae > CPC320. Next base: position 11,478 of record DDEJ01000045.1, on the reverse strand, counting down.
GATGATCACACGCACCGCAAACGGCCGGGTGACTGCGGCCGAAGCCTTGGGCCACCGAGAGTTTTCGATGACCAAGCTGTATCGTTCAGCCTAAGTGGGCACAGGACAGACCGATGCATATTGTGGTGTCTGAATTCATCGACGAAGCGGCTCTGAACCAGATTGGTTCAGACGCCACTGTCGATTATAATCCGGGGTTGGTCGAAAACCGACCCCGGCTTTTGGACAGCATCCATATTGCAACCGGCCTGATCGTGCGCAACCGCACGCAGGTCGATGCCGAACTACTGGCCGCCGCTCCGCACCTCAAAGTTGTGGGACGGCTCGGTGTCGGGCTCGATAACATCGATCTCGATGCCTGCGCTGCCCGCAACATCGCGGTGCATCCCGCAACCGGTGCCAACACATTGCCTGTGGCCGAATATGTTATCACAGCCAGCCTGATGTTACTGCGCGGTGCCTATCAATCGCGCCGTGCCATGATTGCAGGTGACTGGCCGCGCGGCGCCCTTATTGGCGGAGAAACCTCGGGACGGGTGATGGGCCTGCTGGGGTTGGGCCACATTGCCGGCGCTGTGGCAGACCGCGCCCGCAGCCTTGGGATGACAATTCTCGCCCATGATCCGTTTCTCGCGCACGATGACCCCGCTTGGCAACAGGCCCAAAATTGCAGCTTTGAGGTGCTTTTGGCGCAAGCGGATGTGCTAAGTCTGCATGTTCCACGAACCAAAGCCACCCGTAATCTGATAGATGCAAATGCTTTGGCGCAGATGAAACCAAGTGGGATTTTGATCAATACAGCCAGAGGCGGCATCGTCGATGAAACAGCCCTTGCGCAAGCATTGCGCCGGGGTCAGTTGGCAGGCGCTGCGCTGGACGTGTTTGAACAAGAGCCACTCACAGCCGCCGCAGCGGCAAAATTTAACGGGTTGGAGAGCATCCTGCTCACACCGCATATCGCTGGGGTCTCAACCGAGGCAAACATCCGCGTCAGCGCGGTCACCGTAACGAATGTTTTAAATGAATTGAGGTCCTTAAATGAATGATGCGCCAATGTCTGAGCGCCACTTTTCACAAGCCGAGGCGGTGGCGTATATCACCGATGCACTGGCTCGCGAAAACGTCTCGCAGCCAAACGCCCTGTCTGTCGCTAAAGCGTTGGTCAACGCAGAGATTGCCGGCCAAAAGGGCCATGGCTTTTCGCGCGTGGCCAGCTATGCGGTGCAGGCCCGCTCGGGCAAGGTTGCCGGATATGCCGTCCCACAAGCCAACTTAAACGGTGCCGCGATGTTGCGTATTGATGCCGCCAACGGCTTTGCATTTCCAGCAATTGACCTTGCCATTGAACAATTAATTCCGCTGTGTGCCGAGACCGGCATCGCTGCCGCAGGCCTCACCCGGTCCCATCACTGCGGTCAGCTTGGCGCCCATGTAGAACGGTTGGCCGAAGCCGGCTGCGTCGCAATGATGTTTGCCAATTCACCCAAAGCGATGGCGCCCTGGGGCGGCAACGCCGCATTATTTGGCACCAACCCCATTGCCTTTGCCACCCCGCGCCAAGGTAATAAACCACCGCTGGTGATCGACATGTCTTTGTCAAAAGTAGCGCGCGGCAAAGTTATGGCAGCGGCTAAAGCCGGCGAAGTTATACCCCAAGGCTGGGCCCTAAGCGCCGCGGGCGATCCCACAACGGACCCCAAGGCGGCGCTTGCCGGCTCTATGGTGCCCGCCGGTGACGCCAAGGGCGCGGCTTTGGCACTGATGGTGGAAATCCTGTCGGCAACATTGATCGGGGCCAACCACAGCTATGATGCCACCTCGTTTTTCGATGCCGAGGGCGATCCCCCCGGCGTTGGGCAATTTATCATCGCAATCAACGCAAACCATGTCGGCGGGCCCAATTTTACGAACAGGCTAGAGACATTGATCGAGGCCATGTTGGGCCAAGACGGTACCCGATTGCCGGGCGAAAAACGCCTCAAAAACCGCGCGCACTGCCGCGCAAACGGATTTGCGGTCGCATCACATCTGATTAAAGAGATCGACGCATTGGTGCAATGACCGCAATAAATTTGGTGCTGCGCCCAAAATGCACAGCACTGAACACACGACCATCATGAACTGGGAGGAAAACTTCATGAAACGTACTTTCTTAGCCGCTGCAGCTGCAGCGTTCACTCTGGCAACAGCTACAGCAACATTGGCTGGCGATTTCCCGTCAGGCAAGGTTGACTATGTCATTCCATTTGGTCCCGGCGGAGAATCCGATGTGACCGCACGGTTCCAGCAACCCTTTTTTAAAAAGTTGTTTGGTGAAGATCTTGTGGTCTCGTATAAACCCGGCGGTGGCGGTGCGGTTGGTTGGTCACAACTGAATTCGATGGCTGGTGACGGCACAAAGATCATGGGCATCAACCTGCCACATATCGTGATCAAGCCCGAAACCGGGAACGTGGGCTTTGAAACCGATGACATCACTTCAGTCTATATGTTTCACTATACCCCCGATGCCATCGTGGTGCGCGCCGACAGCGATATGAACTCGCTACAGGACGTGATTGACTACGCCAAAGCAAACCCCAAGAAACTGACATTCTCGGGTTCGGGCAAAGGTACGGCCAACCATTTGGCACAAGTAAATTTTGACCAGATGGCCGGCACCACAACCACCTATGTCTCATTCAAAGGCACTGGCGCTGCGGTCACCGCGCTGCTTGGTGGCCAAGTCAGGGCCGAATGGGGATACACCACCGTTGGTGCCAAACAGGGCGACAAAGTACGCATGCTGGCCGTGGCGATGGAAAGCCGTCACCCCGCCTTCCCCGATGTACCAACCTTCAAAGAACTTGGCTTTGATATCGTATCCGGGGCATACCGCGGCATTGCGGTTCCCAGCTCTGCGTCCGAAGACACCCGCAAGGCAGTGTCTGACGCGATTGCGGCCATCAACGCCGATGCCGGGTTCCAAAAGCAGATGATCGACGGTGGTTTTGCACTTGTTGACGTGGCATATGGCGCCGAAATGGATGCCTTTATTGCGCAAAAATCAAGCGGGTATATCGCAGCGGCCAAAGCTGCTGGCGTTATTAAATAAACCGGTCCTGATGTTATAGCCCGCCCCCAGACATGCGGGCGGGCAATCGCTCGGGCGCGCAGTTGTCCTTGGCATTTTTCTCAATTTAAACTCAATGGTGCCCTATGATAGAATATCTGTTTTCTGCGCTTACCCCGCTGAATATTCTGCTGGCTCTCATGGGTGTTGCCGCAGGCACCATCATTGGGTCGATACCGGGACTGACCGCCACGATGGCGGTGGCGGTATTGGTCCCTGTGACCTTTTCCATGCAACCCGACAGTGCCCTGATTTTAATGGGCGCTATCTATACCGGCGCGATTTATGGCGGCGCTTACGCCGCAATTTTGCTCAACACACCCGGCACTCCGTCGGCAATCGCCACGACATTTGACGGCTATCCCATTGCCAAGCGTGGCGATGGTGACCTCGCAGTTTCAGTGGCCTGTCTGTCATCGGTGTTTGGCGGGCTGGTTGGGGCCATCGCCCTATTGCTGCTGGCCCCGCCACTGGCCGAAGCAGCGCTCGCATTTGGACCGGTAGAATATTTCTGGCTGGCCATCTTCGGCCTATCTCTTATTGCCGCCCTGTCGACGGGTGATTTTCTCAAGGGCATTATTGCCGCCTGTTTCGGGCTGTTACTGTCGATGATTGGCATCTCAGAAACCAGTGCCGAGGTGCGCTTTACCTTCGGGTCAAACACTCTGTTGGGTGGAATTGAAACCGTATCAGCGCTGATCGGGCTCTATTGTATTCCTGTACTGATCGATCTTGTCGCCACCCCTGACCGACACCTCAAAGAACCGGAACAAACCCGGGGCTTCCGCCTGCCAGAGGCCATGCAGGAAATGCTGCGCAACAAGGTTAACTTGGTGCGCAGTTCGTTGATTGGCACCATGGTAGGCGCCCTACCCGGCGCCGGCGGATCTATCGCAGGCCTTGTGGCCTATTCCGAGGCGCGGCGCTCGGGCAAGGGCGATGTGCCCTACGGCGAAGGCAACCCCGGCGGCATCGTTGCCACAGAATCGGCCAATAACGCCACCGTTGGCGGTGGGTTCATCCCAACGCTGGTTCTGGGCATTCCCGGCACCCCCCCCGATGCCGTCATCTTGGGGGCGTTATTGGTGCAGGGTGTGCGCACGGGACCAACGCTGTTCGCAGACGGAGCCAATATCGTCTATACGTTCATTTTCGGACTTTTGCTTGCAACCGTCCTGATGCTGCCGGTCGGTTTGATCATTGGACGCTTTGCTTACCGGGCGATTGTGCGGGCGCCAAAAGCCGGACTGGTGCCAATTGTGGCATTTATGACCGTGATCGGATCTTTCGCAATCCGCAATAACATCTCGGATATTGGCATTATGATCGTATTGGGGGTGATTGGCTGGATCGCCTCAAAACGCGGTTTTTCGGTTTCACCGATCGTGCTTGGTTTGATCTTGGGGCGCATTGCCGAACAGGGGTTTGTGCAAAGCTGGACCATTGGCGATGCCATGGATGACCTATGGGGGCAATTTTTCGGCCGTCCATTATCTCTGGCGATCATTGCCATGACGCTTGTAAGTTTCATCTATCCGTTTGTCCCACAGATTCGCCGCCTTTTTCGCCCAGCGACCGCAGAGCCTGCCCCAAACCCGGCGCCCGCCAGCCTCCAAAAAATTGGGGCCGACCTTGTAACCTTTGGTGTATTTGGCGCGATTGGACTTGTGGTGTTGGTACAAACTGCAGGCCTCAACCCCGAGGCTGCCGTCTTCCCGCGTACGATCGCAATGGGCATGCTGGTGATTGTGGCGATTGCAGTGGCACGTCTTTTCCTCATCCACCAAGTCATCGATGAGCCGAGCACAGGCTCGACCTCCCGCCGGATATCGGTTCCAGCCATCATGCTGCTGGCGGTCTTCGCCATGTCCACTGTCGGCTTTGCACTGGCGGGGCTGTTGATGGCGCTGGCCTTAATCGTTCCCGCTCAGCACGGCCGGATCTCTGGGACAGGCGCGACAACATTGGCGATTGCGGTCGCAGGCATCATCCTGGTTTTCACCTTCGGGTTTTCAGAAATCCTCAGCGTGCCGCTACCACCGGGCCAGATTTTTTAGCGGGACATAGCAATCTGAAACGCACGACAGGCCTGTGGTTTTGTCGGGCGGTTGACCGTGTATTGGGGACGGCTCATCTATGCCGCACAGCCACCCCCAACAGGAAAGTCACTCAACCCTGGCCAGAGCCACAGCCCCCCGCAGCAGGTCGGTTGCATGCACGGTATCAGCTTTGGTTGCGGCGGTTCTGGCGCAACTCGAACATCACGCGAAACAAAACCGACCCGATCACCATAGAACCGCCGACCACGGTCCAGCGTGCCGGAATTTCGTTGATGAACAACCAGACCCAAACCGGCCCCAGCGCAAATTCGAGCAACATAAACAAAGTAAGCTCGGCCGCGACCAGATGGCGCGAAGCAATAATAAACAAAATATTTGGCAGGGCCGAGATGAACCCTCCCAACACAAAGCACAAAATCACATCCCTCCATGGCACCACTAACTGCCCCCAAAGCAACGGCAGAGTGACCGCAGCAATGATCGATCCGGAAATCAACAGCGCCGGTAACATTTCCACATTGCGGTGACGACGCACCACAACCGCAAATCCCGAAAAACAAAGCGCGGTCATCAGCGCCAGCAAGTTCCCGTAAATCGATCCGCTGCCTGATCCACCCGAAATCATCACAAAGACCCCCAATGCCGCCACACACATAGTGATCAATGTTGATTTTTGCGGTGTCTCACGTAGAAAAACCCAAGCAAGGGCTGCGGTGATAAAGGGAATGGCGCTGCAAATAAACAGCGTCGCCGCAACCGTTGTATTGGTAATCGCCTGCAACACACATATGCCGGCAGCCGCCAGAAAACTGCCAGCCAACAAACCGGGGCGCCCGACCTTCAGAATTTGGTGACCGGTGTCTCGCCGATAGCGGATAAGCATCACCAGAAAAACCGCCAAAATAAAGGCTATCGCACGATAAAAATTTACATGTAAGGCGGTTGCCACCTCCATGTTGCGGATCACCAGACCGGTAAAGCTGATCAACACTGACCCCACGACCATCAACCACATTGCATAAACCCGGCGGGGTACTACCGTCATGTCGGGGGTATCAACCGGCACAGTCCACTCTCTTTCAAAGGCCCGTCCAGCCTATTTTTGCATCACGTTTTTAGGCACAGACATCGGCGCAACAGCGGTCAACCACCGCCAAAGAGTCCGATCTACAAGTCGCTCAAACAGAGGGCCTGTTCAAAGGCCGCATGGCTACAAAGCTCACTCCACCATGCTGACAAAACCCCAATAAGCCAATAGACCCTGCAGATATTTCTAAAACAAATATATTTGTCACAACGGGTAGATACGTGCGCAAAATCAACGTGCCAAAACACCCGAATGCAGCGCAAACGTGCGGCGCTTTAATGGAAAATACCAATTGCCTAAACAGACAGAACATCGAGCGGAGCATTGCGCAATCGTGAGGTGTCAAAATACAATAAACACCGGCCTTCAAAATGATCATTTGATTAAAAACTAGAAAATTTGATCCTATTTTTCGTATCTCAGCTTTCGAATTGACATTTAGCAACCATAAGTTATGATCAAGTGGACAAAATTGAAAGATTCTTGAGTGTCGCAGAAAAAAAAGTATCGCCGCAACCAGATTATGCAACTGACCCGACAGATGAAAATCGTCTCAGTAGAACTATTGGCTGAAAAACTTGCGGTCTCTGGACAAACCATACGGCGTGACATCAACCATCTATGTGATGATAACCAGTTGAGACGCCGCCACGGCGGGGCGGAGCTCTTTGAACAGCAACTTAACACCACCTATCAACAGCGCAGCACAACAAACCTTGACGGCAAACGCGCTGTCGCTGTCAATGCCGCCAAAAAAATCCCCGATAATGCAACAATCTTTGTTTCAATTGGCACCACACCAATGATGGTGGCAGAAGCTTTGCGCGACAAAAAGCACCTGACGATTGTCACCAACAATCTCAATGCCGCAATGGCCCTCAGCCATGAGGTAACCAACCGAATTATTCTGCCCGGAGGCGAAATGCGCCTTCCAGACCGTGATATTCAAAGTGAAGAAGCGGTGTCAATCTTTTCAAATTACCGAGCTGATTTCGGTATTTTTGGCGTTGCGGGCATCGCTGAAGATGGCGCGATGCTTGATTTCCACAACAGCGAAGTGCGCACAAGAGAGGCGATCAGGCAGAATTGTCGAACCTCTATATTGGTAACAGACAGTAGCAAATTCGGCCGGTCTGCGCCTGCGGTTGGAGGCCATATTTCACAAGTTGATCAAGTTTTGGTGGATTGCATGCCGGAAAACAACTTCTCCCCCATTCTGAACAGCTTTCACGACCAGATAGAAATTGTCGGAGTTCCACACCTATGAATACCACTCCGTTTGTCAGTCTGAATGGCATCGCCAAGCGCTGGGATGGCGCGTTGGGTGTCGAGGATATCAACCTTGATATTCCGCGCGGGACCTTTGTGGCACTGCTTGGGCCTTCCGGTTGCGGCAAATCCACCACGCTGCGTCTGTTGGCAGGATTGGAAGTCCCCGATGAGGGGCAGATTACCATCGCCGGGGTCGATGTGACCGGCAGCGCGGCCTCTGATCGCAACCTATCGATGGTGTTTCAATCTTACGCGCTGTTTCCGCATCTGTCAGTCGCCGAAAACGTAATGTTTGGTATGAAAGTACGGCGTGTTCCCAAGGCTGAACGGACAGAAAAACTAAATCGGGCACTCGAGATCACAGGTTTGGGCGACTATGCAAGCCGCAAACCAGCGGCGCTTTCTGGCGGTCAACGCCAGCGCGTGGCTTTGGCGCGGGCGATCGTGGCCGGGCAGCCGCTGTGCTTGATGGATGAGCCACTGTCGAACCTTGACGCCAAACTGCGCCATTCCGTCCGCAAAGACATCAAAAAACTGCAGAAAGAGCTTGGCATGACGGTGGTGTATGTCACCCATGACCAGACAGAAGCCATGAGCATGGCAGATACAGTTGTTTTGATGAAAGATGGACGTATCCAGCAAAGCGGCACGCCAGAGCAGTTGTATAATGCCCCAAGCAATACCTTTGTTGCAGAATTTATCGGCGCACCACCAATGGCTTTGATACAGGGCAGTGCGCTGGCGGGATTTGATGCAAACCAGACCCTCGGCATCCGGGCCGAGCATATCACCCTGGCCGCATCTGGCGCAGGGCGCCTGCAATGCCGCGTCACGGACGCCGAGTTTTTAGGCGCTGAAACCTTTATCGGGTTAGAGCATCTGAAAGCTAAGGGGCTGACACTGAAATTACCGGGACTACAACACATCGAACAGGGACAGGCTGTCGAGATCAACTTTGATGATCAAGATATTCATATCTTTGATGAATTCGGGGATCGGTTATAAATAATAACTAAGAACGCCACAGTTACCAGTGGCGCGCAACCACTAACAAAACACACTACGAAACGTTCAAAAACTGGAGGAACATATGTCTTTTTCGAAACATTTAGCCGTGGTCTTGTCAGGCGCGCTCAGTCTTGCGCTCCCGGCAAAGGCCGAGACAGAGCTGACGATGTATTATCCCATCGCGGTTGGCGGATCGCTGACCACCGTAGTGGACGGGATCGTCGCAGGCTTTGAAGCCGCAAACCCCGACATTAAGGTCAATGCGATCTATTCTGGCAACTATGATGACACCCGCGTGCGGGCTTTGTCGGCGCTGAACTCTGGCGAGCCGGCGCAACTGGCAGTGATGTTTTCAATCGATGCCTATGACCTGATCGAGCAAGATCTGGTGGTGCCGTTCGATGACGTGGTCAGCAGCGACGCCGAAAAAGCCTGGTTGGGCGGTTTTTATCCCGCGCTGATGGCGAACGGCGCAATTGAAGGCAAGACCTGGGGCGTCCCGTTCCAGAGATCGACAATCGTGGCCTATTACAACAAAGACATGTTCCGGGCGGCGGGGCTTGACCCAGAAAAAGCGCCCACCACGTGGGACGAGCTGATCTCAATGGGCAAAACCCTGACCAAAGACGGCACACACGGGCTGATGATCCCCTCTACAGGATATCCGTATTGGATGTTCCAAGCCCTTGCGATCCAGAATGGCAAAGAGCTGATGGCAGGCGATGGTCTGACCACATATTTTGACGACCCCAAAGTTGTCGATACGCTTGAGTTTTGGAAATCACTGTCGGCCGAGCACGGCATCATGCCCACCGGCACTGTTGAATGGGGCACATTGCGCCAAGCATTCTTAGAGGGCCAAACCGCAATGATGTGGCACTCTACCGGCAATCTCACTGCGGTTAAGAAAAACGCATCTTTTGATTTCGGTGTGGCAATGTTGCCCGGAAACGAGCGGCTTGGTTCACCAACCGGTGGTGGCAACTTCTATCTGTTCAAAGACACCAGCGACGAAGAGAAAGCTGCAGCTCTGAAATTGATCAAATATATGACCGCACCCGAGCAGGCAGCGGCATGGTCGATCGCAACAGGATATATGGGCGTGTCTCAAGCTGCCTATGAAACTCAGGCTCTGAAAGACTATACCGCGTCGTTCCCACCCGCCTTGGTGGCCCGCAACCAACTGCAACACGCTGTGGCCGAGTTCTCAACCTTTGAGACTGCCCGTGTGCGTGATGGTTTGAACAACGCCATCCAATCTGCGCTGACCGGGGCCAAATCACCCGCAGACGCACTAGGAGATGCGCAAGCGGCGGCCGAACGGTTGCTTAAAGCCTATCAATAAATTCCCTTCAGGCACCGGCATACTATGCCGGTGCCCGGCTCTAACCTAAAAAGAATATTAATTGTATAATGCGCAATACTGCTAATCTTGAACGCCGCCGCCAAGCCATTTACGGCTGGCTATTGCTCAGCCCCGCTGCGCTCTTGTTAACATTTTTTGCTTTTTACCCTTCGCTGGCAACGCTTTGGTCAAGCCTGTTTTCCCGGGGCACACGGCGTAAACCAAGCGAGTTTGTCGGTCCCGAGAACTATCTTGATCTGATGCAAGACCCAACCTTTTGGTTGGTGGTCAAAAACAATCTTCTTTATGCGGGCGTTACCATACCTGTCTCGATCTTCTTCGCCCTCGCGATGGCGCTTTGGGCCAATTCCAAGATTTCGGCCCGCGGCTTTGTCCGCACCGCCTATTTCACGCCCACCGTGCTGCCAATGATCGCAGCAGCCAACCTTTGGCTGTTCTTCTACACTCCCGGCTTTGGTGTTCTGGACCAGATCGGCGCGCTGTTTGGTCTGCCTTCGGTCAATTGGCTGGGCCAGCCCGAGACCGCGCTTTGGGCGGTGATCATCGTGACAATCTGGAAAGAAGCTGGCTTTTTCATGATTTTTTATCTGGCCGCACTGCAGACCATCCCCACCGACCTCAAAGAGGCCGCCGATATCGAGGGCGCCAGCCGCTGGACCTATACGCGGCGCATTGTGCTGCCATTGCTTATGCCAACGACACTATTTATCATGGTAAATGCCCTTATCAATTCGGTAAAACTGATCGATCATCTGTTTATCCTGACCAAAGGGGGGCCATCAGATGCCTCCAAATTGATTTTGTACTACATCTGGGAAATGGCTTTCGCGTTTTTTGACGCACCCCATGCCGCGGCGCTGACAATTCTGATCTTACTTGCCCTTGGAATTGTGGCAGCGATCCAATTTTTCTATATGGAAAAAAGGACACACTACCAATGAACCGGCTGTACCAAACCCTTGATAGCTTTGGGGCAATCTTGCTGGCAATCATCTGGGTGGCGCCTTTGCTATTTGCCTTTTGGGCCGCGTTTCACACCACGTCGGATGCTGTTAATTTCAACCTCACATCAAGCTGGACCTTGGATAATTTCCGCATCGCCTGGGAGGGCGCGCCCTGGCTGAAATATTTTCGTAACACGTTTGTTTTGGTCACCGTGGTATTGATTGGTCAGTTTATCATCACCACTCTGGCCGGGTTTGCCTTTGCGCAAGTGAAATTCCCCGGTAAGGATTTGGTGTTTATTCTGGTGTTGTTGCAGCTTTTCATTCTTCCTGAAGTGCTGATTGTTGAAAACTATGCCATGGTGTCACGGCTCGGGCTGTTCGACAGTGTGCTGGGCGTCGGCATGCCGTATATGGCCAGCGCTTTTGGCATCTTTTTGATGCGGCAGGCGTTTAAGTCTGTCCCCATCGAATTGCACGAAGCCGCTCGAATTGAGGGTTGCAGCTGGTTTGGGATTTTAATTAAAGTTTACGTTCCTCTGGCAAAACCGACCTATCTGGCCTATGCTCTATTTTCTGTTTCTACCCATTGGAATAATTTTTTGTGGCCACTTATTGTGACAAACTCT
>DDEJ01000152.1 GCA_002336405.1 Rhodobacteraceae bacterium UBA1957 | reverse complement strand
TTTGCGTATCACGCATGCTAAAATGATCCGGCACGTGATAAAACTTTAACCTTGCTTTAGGAACCTTGGCCGATAAGCCCACCCTTTTACATCACGGACATGCCCCAAACTTATACGGGGACACCAACCGCCATACTCTTTCGCGGCTTCGCACCTGTGGCAACTGCAGTGGCCAGAAAATTAGGCGATCAGCGCGTTTGATGATCGCCAGTTTGCCGCACAGGGTATTTTCACGCCTGGCCACAAACGCCAGACGCAAACTAGCCAACATTGCTCGCCTGAGGGATCTTCAAGGGGGGGCCATCGACCTTACACTTCGTCCCCAACCAGACTTGGCACCACAGATCACGCTTTGACTTTGCCCATTTTTGGATCGAACAGCGGCGCTAACGCCACATCCGCTTTGATGCGAACGGTGGCCACCTCAAGTTCGTATTCTCCCGCCATCACATCCTGCTTCGTGAGCACATCATCGCTGCGCACATAGCCCATACCAATGCTTTTACTCACCGTGTGACCATATCCCGCTGACGACAACCAGCCACAGCGTGCGCCATTGCGATAGATGGTTTCACGACCAGATAAAATGACATCGCCCTCACAGGTAAAGGTCGCCATGATCTTCTTGATTCCATTTGCGCGCTGGGCTTTGACGGCATCGCGGCCTTTGAATGCAATGTTTGATTTCATCTTCACCGCCCAACCAAGACCGGCTTCATCCGGCGTGTGATCTGGGCCAATGTCGGAACTCCAAGCCCGATAGCCTTTTTCCAATCGAAGCGTTTCAATGGCACGGTAGCCAGCATTGCGCAGACCGTGGTCTTTGCCGACCGCGTGCAAAGCATTGAAAACCGTCAACGCGTATTCCGCCGGTAGATGCAATTCCCAGCCCAGTTCACCAACATAGGTGATCCGCAAAGCCAGAATTGGGCAGCCGGCAATGCCAATGGTTTTCGCCTGACCAAAAGCGAATGCAGCATGGCTCACATCATCGCGGGTGCAGGCCGCCAAAATGCTGCGTGCATTGGGACCAAAAAGCGATAGCACCGCGTTAGATGAGGTCACGTCGACCAATTGCGCCTTCATCTCCGGTGGAATATTTTTGGAGATCCAATTGAAATCATGCGTGGCATAGCCCGTACCGGTGACAATATAATATTCATCCTCGGCCGTGCGCACGCAGGTTAGGTCGCACTCAATCCCACCTTTATCGTTCAACATCTGCGTGTAAATAATTGAACCTACTGGTTTGTCCGCGCGGTTGGACGCAATCCAGTTCAATGCCGCCTCAGCATCCGGACCTTTCAGGATGAATTTTGCAAAAGACGTCTGGTCGAACAGCACTGCCGCTTCGCGGGCGGCCTTGTGTTCACGCGCAACCGGCTCGTGCCAGTTGGGACGGTCGAACGTATAGATGTCTTTCGCCTCTTCGCCAGCCGCTGCAAACCAGTTCGGACGCTCCCACCCAAGTTTTTCACCAAACACCGCGCCGCTCTCTAATAATGCGCCATACAGAGGCGATCGGCGGCATGGACGGCCACTGGCGTGTTCTTCAGAGGGCCAAGCCATTGTATAGTGCTTGCCATAGGCCTCCATAACGCGTTCGCGCACCCAATCTTCATCAGTATGTGGACGACCAAATCGACGGATATCAACCGGCCAGAGATCATAGGGTGGCGCGCCAGTGGCGACCCATTCCGCCAGCGCCATTCCAGCGCCGCCACCAGCCGCAATACCATAGGCATTAAACCCCGCGCCAATGAAGACGTTTGCCATCTCGGGCGCTTCGCCAAGAATAAAGTTGCCGTCGGGCGTAAAGCTCTCAGGGCCATTGATCAGTTGTTTAACCCCGACCGTTTCCAGCGCAGGAACCCGCGGTAACGACAGTTCAACCAGTTGTTCAAAATGATCAAAGTTCGATTCTAACAGCTGAAAGTCAAACGGGTCAGGAATACCATCTTTGGCCCACGGTATGCCATTCTTCTCATACCCGCCCATGACCAAACCACCGACTTCTTCTTTATAATAAGTCAAGCGGTCTGGGTCGCGCAACGTGGGCAAATTGGACGGCACACCAAACGATTCAGTGATCATATATTGATGCTCGACCGACACCAACGGCACAGTGACGCCAATGCGTTTGGCCAGCTCACGTGTCCATTGACCACTGCACAGAACCAGCTTTTCACAGCTGACGTCCCCGTCCGGTGTCCGCACACCGACGATCTTACCTTTTTCAGTTAAGATCTCAGTCACCGGCATGTTCTCAACCAGTTTGGCACCTTTCGAGCGCGCACCTTTAGCCAGGGCTTGCGTAATGTCAGACGGGTTCGCCTGCCCATCTGTTGGCAAAAAGGCCGCGCCAACGACGTCGCCGATATCCATCAGCGGCCACAGATCTTGTGCCTCTTGTGGCGTTAACAGCTGCATATCAAGGCCAAAGCTATGCGCGGCGGTTGCCTGTCGCTTTACCTCGGTCCAGCGTTCTTGATTGCACGCCAACCGCAACCCGCCGTTCATCTTCCAACCTGTAGCTAGACCGGTTTCGGCCTCGAGCGCGTTGTACAAATCAATAGAATACCCCAACAACTGCGTGATGTTCGCGCTCGAGCGCAGTTGTCCCACAAGACCGGCAGCGTGCCAGGTTGAGCCTGAGGTTAGCTGTGCCTTTTCCAAAAGCAGAACTTCTTGGTCCATTTGCGCCAGATGATACGCCGTCGAGCAACCGATGATACCGCCGCCGACAATAATAATTTTAGAAGAGGTTGGAAGGGTCATTTTAGGCCTTATATTTGAAAGAATTCGGCAAGTGCCGAGGTGAGCTTATCCATATTTTCAGCAGTGTATGCGCGATAATCTGCATCGATGTCAGAGTGAATTTCAGACGTCATTGACCAAAGCGTTTCGCGCATTAAAGAACTGCATTTAAACGCACAATACCCACGCCATTGCGCATCGGCATCTTGATCAAAATATTGCGCCAACATCATGCGTTCTTGCGTCTCGGAAAGACCGTTATTAGAGGCCAGCCCGGCAAGATCGAACAACGGAGAGGTGAAGCCGCCATATTCCCAGTCAATCAACCACAGCCGCTTGCCATCATCCAAAATATTGGCCGCCAAAAGGTCATTGTGGCCGATCACCATTTCAATGGGGCCGGTCGCCGCTTCAAGTTGGTTGTTCTGCGCAAGCATTGCGGGCAGTGACTTTTGGTGTCTAGACCCATCCGATATTAGCCGGACGATATAGGACCGGTTCACATGATACGGCCAAAACGCCAAGGCAGGCTGCATCAGATGTGCACCGATTTCGCGATGCATTTTTGCAATCAGTGCAACGATGCGGGTCAAAGTGGCCGGATCCCGCACATCAACCTCTGCCAAGGTCTTGGCCTCGATGAAATCAAGCACCAGCACGCCCGGCTCAGAATAAATCACCGCCGGCGAAAATCCCGCAGTGCTCGCCGCTTTTGACAGCGCCAGTTCGTTCCAACGCATCACACCATGTTGTGGAATATCATCACCAAACCGCACCACATATTTGCGCCCACCGTCATGGACCAAAATGTTGACATTGGTCAGGCCACCAGCCAAAGCCGTGACATCCTGCGGATCGTTAAAACAGCTTAGGGCGGCCACTTTGTGTTGGATATCTTCCATTATAAGTCCAGTCTTTTACGCTGTTTATCTGCTAAAGCGTTGACAATTCGGTCCGAAATGATCGCAATGAAGGCAACAGATAAGCCAGCTATAATACCAGAGCCTGCGTTGGCTTTTGTCAGCGCGATGTACACTTCTTGGCCCAGATCCCGCGTGCCAACCAGGGCAGTAATCACCAGCATTGACAGTGCCAGCATTGTCGTCTGGTTCAACCCCAACAACAAATGCGGCGTGGCAAGTGGCAGCTTGACCCGGCGCAAAATTTGCCCCGGCGTACACCCCGACATCAAGCCAGCTTCGACCATCTGTTCGGGAACCTCGCGCAGACCGTGGGCGGCATACCGCACCGCCGGGGCCAGCGCGTACAGAACCACTGCGATCATCGCACTAAAGTCTCCCACTCGAAACAACATGATCACGGGGATCAGATACACGAAGCTGGGCAAGGTCTGCAGCGTGTCCATCAGGCCAAGAATGATCTTTCCGGCACGGGGCTTCTCGGCCGCCCAAATCCCCAAGGGAATGCCAATCACTGTGGCGATGAAAACCGATACGCTGCACAGATAGATCGTTACCATCGCCTTAGCCCACAAACCATTGGCGGCGATAAACGCCATCATCAGAGCGGCCATTACACCTAGTTTCCAACCATCAACCCGCCATCCGATGAGACCCATGGTGAGGATGCCCCAAGCCCATGGAATCCCCGTGAAGAAACGCTTCACTGGCAGCAAAAGCCATTGCAAGATCACGACCTTTATGGCCTCGAATGTATCGAAGAAATTGATGTTCACCCATTTCATCGCCGCGGCCCAGAACGGCCCGGTTGTGATGGTTAAACTTTCGGGATAGCTCTGCACTGCTGGCACAAAAAAACCCAAGATCAACGTCAGCCCACTTACAATAAACATCGTGCTGCTCAAAGGATGGGATTGCAGAAAATTCCCGCGGCGTGCCGCTTGATGTTTGCGTTCGGAGAACGCCTGACTGGCCCGGTCGAGCGCGATCGCCATCACAACGATGGCCAACCCGGCCTCAATACCTGCGCCAATATCTAGGCGACGCAACGAGGCCAGCACATCAAAACCAAGCCCACCTGCCCCAATCATCGAGGCGATAATCACCATATTCAGGGACAGCATGATCACTTGGTTGACCCCCACCATCAGCGTTGGCGTGGCGGCTGGCACCAGAACTTTCCACATAATTTGGCGCCGCGTGCAGCCTGCCATCCGTCCAGCTTCTTGCAGTTCACTCGGCACCGCTTGCAAGGCCATAATGGTCACGCGAACCATTGGCGGCATCGCATAGATCACCGTTGCCACCAATGCGGCCACCGGGCCAAAACCAAACAAAATCAAAATTGGCACAAGATACGCAAAAACCGGCACCGTCTGCATTAGGTCCAAAATTGGCCGCAGCGCCAGATTGACCCACTGAAAGCGATAGGCCGCAATGCCTAAAAATAGCCCACCAACAACGCCAATCGGCACAGCGATCAGGATCGAGGACAGCGTGATCATTGCACTTTGCCACCGACCGAAGATTGCCAAATATAAAAAACAAACGCCAACAAGGGCTGCCAATTTCCAGTCGCGCGCAAAGCGCCCCACCAGAGTCACACACACCACAATAGCAATCCAACTCAGCGAGGGCGACAGCTGCGTCGCAGTCTCGCCAAAACCAGTTGAAAAGCCTTCAATCAGCAAATTGCGAAAAAACTGGTATGGCGCCTCAATCACCGCCGCAATACCACGCGTGAGATCTTTGAAGGAAAAAAAATGAAAGCCGGCACTTTCCACCAGCCACGTCAAAAAATCACTGATCACACCGTCTAATTGCAGTTCCCATTTCTTTGGAAATCGAATGATCCACCGAGCATCAAGTGCTTTGTAGATTGCAAACGATGAGGCCGATAGACCCCAAGTTGCGGCAAACAGCAGCACCCAAAATCCAGACCCAGATTTAATCAAACGCAGCATTTATTGGCGCCCGACAAGCACATCAACCACAGATTGGCGGGTGATCTGTCCAATGACGTCGCCGTCGCGAATGACTTGATGCGGGGCCTCTGATGCTTCAATCTTTTCGGCGATATCGTCGATTAAGTCATCATGGGCTACCGACCCTGCGAAACTGTCGCCCGTCACCGGTACGGCAACAGAGGCCGCAGTGATCACCTTTGAACGGCTCACATGCCGGGTGAATTCGGCGACATATTCCGTTGCGGGATTAAGCACCAATTCCTCGGGTGTGGCAATCTGCTGGATGGCCCCGTCCTTCATAACGGCAATCCGGTCGGCAAGGCGGATCGCCTCATCAAAGTCGTGCGTGATGAATACAATCGTCTTGTGCAACATGTCCTGTAACCGAAGAAACTCATCCTGCATCTCGCGGCGGATGAGCGGATCAAGCGCCGAAAACGGCTCATCGAGAAACCACAGGTCTGGCTCAACCACCAAGGACCGGGCGATGCCGACGCGTTGCTGCTGCCCACCGGATAATTCACGCGGGTAATAATCTTCGCGCCCCTCGAGCCCAACAAGCGCAATAACGTCACGGGCGCGGGCCTCGCGTTTGGCGCGACCAACACCCTGAACATCAAGCGGGAACGCTGCGTTTTCTAGCACTGTCAAATGAGGCAGCAACGCAAATTGCTGAAAGACCATCCCCATTTTTGTGCGTCGGATGTTAATCAGTTCAGCCTCGTTCATTTGAAGCAGATTTTTGCCCTCAAAGAAAACCTCGCCGGCATTAGACTCTACTAGCCGTGACAGACAACGCACCAATGTTGATTTGCCAGAACCAGACAGCCCCATAATCACAAAGATTTCGCCTTGCTGGATTTGGACGTTGGCGGCGCGAACCGCCCCAATTAGCCCTGCTGCCTTAAGATCATCAGCCTGAGGATTTGGGGTTTTGGACAGATAATCGCTGGCGCCGGTCCCATAGATTTTCCACACATCGCGGCACTCTAAAATTATCGATTTTTCCATATGGGCCTCGGGTGGTCGGCAACCAACCGCCGTGATCACACAGGTGAACGGCACGGTGGTTTATAATAAGTGTGCGCGCGCCAGATCCAGCGCGCGCCGCAGGTGATTTGACGGTTATTTAGCGATCCAAGCAGACCAGGTCGATGTGTTTGCAGCCATCCATGCAGCGACTGTGGCCTCAACGGTCTGGCCGTTCAAATCGACATCAGTGACCATCGCGCCCATCGCATCATTGCTGATGCTAAAGTTCTTGATCGCAGTTGCAGCGTTTGGCCATTTGTCGGCCAGACCTGCCCAAGACACCTTCCAGATCGGACCCGTTGGCTTGCCACAATCATAGGCCGCGTCCGGGTTGAGACCAACGGACGGATCTGTATAACACTCTGCCGAATACGCTGGAAACTCGACAAAGCTGCCGTCGTATTTTGCCGGGGCCCAATGTGGGGAATAAATCCATAAAAGGATCGGGTCAGTCCGTTGATAGGCGGCTTCTAGTTCCGCAAACAACGCAGCATCAGTACCGGCATGTATCACTTCAAAATCAAGTTCCAACGCCTCGACGCGCTCATCATCAAAGCCGCCCCAAGTCACCGGACCACCAAGATACCGACCAAGCGGTGCAGTTTCGGGCGTCGAGAACGCCTCGGCGCATTCTTTCAGGGCTTCCCAATTGGGTAAACCCGGGCACCGCTCTTCCATGTAGGCCGGATACCACCATTCTTCGATTGCATCCATGCCAGTTTCACCCAAGCTGACGACGTTTCCGGTGCCGATTGCCTCATCCATAGCTTCGCGGCCGGTAGTTTCCCAGATCTCCATCGCAACATGCAGATCGCCGGTTTTCAGACCGGCAAATTGCGCAATGTAATCAGCCTGGACGTATTCGATATTATATCCTGCTTCTTTGAGCACTTCGCCCATCAGCGTGGTTGTAATCAATTGGCCGGACCAGTCGTGCAGCGTCAGCTTAATCGGATCATTGGATTCTTGCGCCAACGCCGGTGTGGCGACCATCAATGCAGCGGCTGCTACAGAACGATATTTCATAGATTCACTCCCTAATGTTGATCCACCGCCTCAGCGTTTTCGATTCGTAGACTGACCACCGGTGAATCTAATAGCGACAGTCCAGCAGCATTTCGTGTTTAAATCAACAAAAAACAACAATATTTTATAATTTATGTAGATTTCTGACGCTGGATACAGAATGCTTAGCCTGCAAAACCACAGATGGGCCGTGAGAATGTTACTGTCAGATTTGAAAAGCCGGCTCATTGCCGCAACGGCAATCACTGAGGTCGCCGCCAAAGTGGCTTTAGCGCATTTTCGCAACAGCCCTGCTATTGAGACAAAGGCAGATCAAAGCCCGGTCACGATTGCCGACACTCAAACCGAACAAACCATCCGGGACGGTTTGCGGCAGGCTTTTCCAGACGATGGCATTTTCGGTGAAGAATACGGTCGGTCCGGCAATGGCATAAATATGTGGATTATTGATCCGATTGACGGGACGCGGTCTTTCATCACCGGGCTGCCGCTGTTTGGCATGCTCTTGGGGTTTGTGAACGCCGATGGTCCTCAGTTGGGTATCATCCGTATGCCTGCCTTAAATGAGGTTTATTCTGGCGCTGTTGGGCTTGGTGCCAGCTGTAACGGCGATCCGATCATGGTTAGCGCTTGCACCAAGCTTGCCAAAGCCCGGTTGTTCATCAACGAGGCGGATAAATTGGCAGTGCACGAACCGCAAGTGTTTTCGCGGTTGGTTCAATCGGCCGAGCTGCGGCGTACTGGAGCAGATTGTTACCCGCATGCGTTGGTGGCGCGCGGGCTGGTTGATGCCGTGGTTGATTATGACTTAAAGCCCTACGACTACCTACCGGTCAGCGCCGTGGTTGATGCCGCAGGTGGGATTATGACCGATTGGCAGGGCAAGCCGCTGACTTTGCAGTCCGACGGGCGCACGCTAACGGCCGCGACCCCACATTTGCACGCGCAACTGATAGAGTTGGTGAACAGCTAACCCACAACACACAATTTTTGAGCGGCAGGTGATGTTCTTTTGACACGGAATGGAGGCTCAGCCCAGCCGCACGGCGTCCACATGTCTTTGGAAAGAAGCGTCTTGCATCAGCGCTTTGCAGCGCTCAAATCGGCCCGTGGCATAGGCCCAGAAATCTTCTACAGGGTTTTCGTCGGCGTGCTGAATCAAGCCCCAGAGCGTCCATAAAAGATCGCACATCGCCTTATGAATGACGATCCGTCCCATTTCTGCCGCAGTCGCCTCGCGGCCAAAATAGGCAGTGAGCAGCTCGGCTTCTTGTGCCGCATTCATTGCGGCCTCAACCGACAAATCCCCAATATCCCAAAGCGGATCGCTCATGCCAGAGTATTCCCAATCAACGATCCACATCCGATGTCCATCGTCTAGAAAGTTCTCACAAAGCGGATCACAGTGACACGGTGCCAAAGCAACATCGGCCTTTGCCAGCACTTCTTTAATCGGCGCGGCAGCGGCAACAACAATATCATAGCCATCCGGCAGTTGGACATCTTTTGTCGATAAAATTTTGAGATAGCCTTCGATCATTAAAAACGGCTCAAAGTGAAATTTAAACACCTCACCAGAGTGATGAAGTTTCGCTAATGCGGCACCTGCCCGCGCCGCAGAACCCGCACGCGATGCGAAATTCTCGGCTGTCATTGTTTCAATGTTTGGAACCGCTGTCGATATCATCAAGCCGGTCTCGGGATCGGCAAAGAGCACCTCGGGCGAAACTCCAGTGCGGGCCGCGGCATCGGCATTATGCGCCTCGACCGCGCGATCAATGTATTGTTCGGTGCCACCACCCGCAATCCGAACGATCACCGAACAGCCTGTCATATCAACGCGATGCACAAGGTTGGTCAGACCACCCAAGCGGGTGATGCTGTTTGGCGTCGCAACATCGGCAAACTGTGCGGCGTTACGCAACGCTGCCAAGACTTGATTTGCATATTCCGTCATCTGAATCTCACCCCTTTAAGGCATTGTTTTGCGGGTCATAAACCGGCCCATCTATCTGCGTTATCCTGTGCAGCTCGCCGAACACCTCCAGCGTGAATTCTGCGATATCCCAATGTTGTTTGTGAAGATAACCACGGATGATGGTCTGACTGACGCTGGGCCCAAACGCGGCTGAGGTCGCCAATGAAACAACATCCTCCCCGAGTAAGATCGTCTCGCCACCGGTTAAAGACAGGTTTTCAGTAGTGACAAACGTGCAAAGCTTGCGATCGACCCCGTTGGTTTTTTGATCTTCCAATACGGCACGACCCATAAAGTCGCCTTTCGATTTCAAATGCACTCGAAACCCGAGGCCGGCTTCAATTGGGCTATAATCTGGCGTGATATCTCCCGACCAATACACATAGCCTTTTTCAAGACGCAGACTTTCAATCGCACGGTAACCGACATTGGTGATTCCATGCGCCTGTCCCGCTGCCCATAACCTATCATAGACATGGGCGGCAAATTCGGTTGGAATATGCAGCTCATAGCCACGCTCACCGACGTAACCGATCCGCGCAGCCCGCACAGGTGCGGCGCCGATGAAGATGTCGCGCGCTGCCAAAAACGGCAGTGCGCCGTTGGACACATCACTTTCAGATACCGCCGCCAATACATCCCGGGATTTGGGTCCTACAATATTGACCACAGCCATGCCGCTGGTCACCTCCACCAGATAAACCGAACCATCTTCGGGCACATGCCGCTTGATCCAGTCGCTGTCACGTACGCCAAAGCCAGAACCTGTGACCAGATAAAACCGATCTCGGGCCAGCCGTATAAACGTAACATCCGCCTCGGTTCCACCGATCTCGTTGCACATTTGGGTGTAAATAATCGCCCCCACCGGCTTGTCCATATCCGACACACACAGGTTTTGCAGCGCCGCCACGACACCGGGGCCAATAATTTCAAATTTGGCAAAACTCGATTGATCAATCAACGCAACGCGCTCGCGCACCGCCCTGTGCTCGGCGGCGGCAAACTTCTTCCAACCAGGATCAAGAAAATCAAGCTGGTCGATTGGCTCTACCCCGTCGGGCGCAAACCAAAGTGGGCGTTCCCAGCCGTTCTTAGACCCATAGACAGCCCCCCGCTCTTTCAAACACTGGTACAAAGGCGATAGACGCAACTGACGCACTGTTTCATGCTCTTGCCCAGGATAGCGCATTTTATAGTGATGGGCGTAATGTTCGACCGCGCGCGGATACATGAAGGCGCGGGTCCCGTGGTGCGGCCCAAAGCGCCGCACATCTAGCGGCCAAAGATCCAGCGACGGCTGGCCATCGACGATCCATTCGGCAATCATTTCACCCGCACCACCACCGGCTGCGATCCCATAAAGGAATCCAGTTGCCATCATCAGGTTTTTGTAGTTCGGTTGCCAGCCCATCACAAAATCGCCATCCGCGGAATACGGGATAGGCCCATTAATAACTTGCCGAATACCAACCTCGTTCACCACAGGCGTCACCTTGCTGGCCAGCTCTGCCAACGGCAAGAACCGGTCCAGATTTTCCGGCAACAGTTGCCGGACAAAACGCCCGGGAATGCCAGTGTCACCAAATGGCAACGTTGCCTCCTCGTAGCCCCCGATCACCAACCGCCCGCCCACGTCGGGCTTATAATACACCAGACGCTCGGGGTCCCGCAGTGTGGGATAATGTCCAATGTCGGCCCCTGTAGATTCTGTCACTATGTACTGGTGTTCCACCGCGCATGCGGGCACTTGAATGCCCAGCTTAGCCGCTATTTCACGGCTCCACATGCCAGTGGCAAAAATAACGTTTTCCACATCCCAGCGACCCTCGGTGGTTTCGACAGACGTGATACGGCCATTGGTGACGTTAAAATCAAGGGCCTCAACTCTTTGACGGATATCCACGCCTTGCTTGCGGGCCGCGCCAGCAATCGCCTGACACAAAGACGCAGGATCGACATAGCCATCTGAAGGAATGAACGCCGCCCCTTCAAGTCCATTTTGTTCAATCAAGGGAAACAGCTGTTTGGCCTCAGACGGGCTAATTATGTGCATTTCCAAATCAAAACTACGCGCCATCGTCGCCAGGCGTCGGGCTTCCAGCATCCGTTCCTTAGTCGCTGCAAGGCGCAGGGATCCAGTTTTTTTCCAATCAAACTTCAAACCTTCTTGCAGCTGCAGACGGTCGTACATCTCGACCGATTTTTTCAACATTCGGGTGGTGTTACGCGAAGATCGAAGCTGACCAACCAGACCGGCCGCATGCCAAGTCGCGCCCTCAGTGAGGTTGGCGCGTTCAAGAAGGCATACATCTTTCTCGCCCATCCGGCTCAGGTGATATGCGATCGAGCAGCCAATAATACCACCACCAATAATCAAGTGCTTCGCTGAATTTTGTACCATATTGCCGCCTAGCAAGAAGATTTCAGCCCAGACACTACCGGGTATCAACACATACTCAACATAATTGTTGATATTTGTTGATCTCTAACTAATTAAATGGCTATGTTTTAAGTGTGGCTCGGCCTAGGCATCCAACGCCCGTCGCAAATTAGGGACAAATTATGTCAAAGCATAAAGACCGTATTTTACACGCTGTTGACATGCGGGGGACTGTATCAGTGGTCGAACTGTCACAAATACTGGGGGTCTCTGGTCAAACCATCCGCCGGGTGTCACTGCCATTGGTCGAAAGTGGCGAGCTGACCAAAGTCCATGGCGCATTAGTTTCGAACCGTGTTGCGTCAGACCCGCCGTTTTTGGCCCGGATGAACCTGAACCGTGACGCCAAGGTGGCGATCGCCAGAAAGGCCGTCGAGATCATTGAAGACGGATCCAGCATCGCAATCGACACGGGGTCGACCTCAGGCTTTATCGCGCTGGCTCTTCGGACGCGAAAGAAATTATCAGTTGTCACGAACTCGGCGTTTGTCGCCAGTACACTGGCGATTATTCCCGGAAATAAGGTCTCTATGGCCGGAACTCAACTGCGCGATCACGACGGTGCCGCCTTCGACCGCTCAGCTTTTGACGTAATCGAACGAATGCTGGTTGATTACGTCGTGCTTTCAGCCTCGATGGTGGATGCCAATAAAGGCTTTTTGGTCCATGAACAATGTGAAGTAGATATTGCAAGTGCAATGCTTAAAAATGCACAATGTACTATTATGGCGGTGGATCACTCAAAGTTTTTACCACAGGATCGTCGCCCTGCCCTGCGGCAACCACCGCTAAAAGCCAACGATATTTTAATATCAGATCGCCACCCGCCAGAGCAATTCAACGCCTTGTTGCAGGGGATTGATCAACGCATTGCCGAGCCTCAACACCGGTAGACTTACACCAAAATTCTGTATCAACCAGTTTGGGGGCTTTGTTGCACAATTCGAGTGAATGCTAGAATTCCCCCTACACCAGACGGATTTATGCTGCGGCCACTGTTTTCGGAATGCCAAGTGCTGTGAAGCCATTATGGATGGCGGCCCGGATCTGGATCTCGGCAACCTGCCGATCGAAGTCCCGAGCTGAGAGGCGCTGACCAAGCAATTTCAAACAATGCATCTTAGTTTCGACGCGACTTCTGCGGTGATATCCGGTCAGGTGTCGTCACAATGCACGTCCCAGATATTTTGAGGATCGCACAGCTTCGTTTCGCGCAATGGCACCTGGTGTGTCCACTTTCCAGAACTTTGCATTCTTGCGCGGTGGAATGACGGCATGGGAATTTCGAGCTGCAATCGCATCATGACATTTGCGCGTGTCGAATGCGCTATCTGCAGTGACGCTGCCGAGGTCTTCGTCGGCTGGGATTTGATTGAGAAGATCAGGAA
>DDEJ01000165.1:2315-12398 GCA_002336405.1 Rhodobacteraceae bacterium UBA1957 | reverse complement strand
AAAGGCAGTCTTTAAAAACAAAATACCCCTCACGAAGGAGGGGCTTTGCCTGTTCAGTGTTCAAGGCAGCGATTAAATCATGTCGTGATAAGCTTTTTGCAGAGCGTCCACAACCTTGCCCGAATCATATATATAGGTTCCGGCCCGAATTTCATTTTTGACTTCTGTTACAGCAGTCAGGTCGATCGGCGCGGGCAACTTCTTCATCGAAGAGATCACTTGGTTTGTCACCGAGTTGATTTCCATTGCTACTTTTGCGGTGGTGCTGGCGGCCATGACCATAGCCGCACCTGTATTTTTGGTGGAATAAGTTCCAGACTGGTCAATAGAAGCGGTCAAGACGTCGCCTGCTTTGGAATTCTGACTTACGGCCTGTTGCGTTTTCTCATTGCCGCCGGACGTGACTGGAACGGGCAATGGAATCTTAGCACTCGCGCTGGCTATCCCTTGGATTGACTCAGACATAATGTAACTCCTTCAGCACATAGAACGACCAGATCGTGCCAACTTTAATGCTGGCAGCTAAAATAATTAAATAAAATTGGTTATTCTATATGCAGTCTGTGGATTGCTATTATTGGGCGAAGGCGGCTTGCCGAGTAAGGCGGATGGCCACTTCTGTTTCGTCTCTGAGAAACAGGCAGTCGCCGAGTGCTGGTGCTGGCGACGGGCCTTGCAGTTTATATGCTATCACAGGCGCGGCGGTGGCGTGCTGTCGCCTGCCTGGTTTACGTGACCTCTTCGATCGCGCCGTCCGCCTTGAGCCACGCGGTAAATCCGCCTTCGATATGGGCGACCGGTGCCAGACCCATTTCCATCGCCAACTGGGCGCTTAATGCCGACCGCCAAGCGCTGGCGCAGTAGAACACATAAGTTTTATCCTGATTGAAGATGTCTTTGTGGTAGGGACTTTCGGGGTCAATCCAGAACTCCAACATGCCGCGGGGGCAGGAAAAAGCGCCGGGTATTTTGCCACCACGCTTGATCTCGCGGATATCACGCAGATCGACTAGAACATGCTGGTCGCTATCGACAAGCGCCTTGGCTTCTTCCAGTGGGATCGTGGTGACCACCTTGTTGGCCTCTGCTATAAGGGCCTTGATGCCCTTGGTGATTGTCTGTGCCATTAATGTAAATATCCTATATCGTCAGGTGAAGTTTTGGTTTCCAGAACGGACGGAATAACTCAATTTTGGGACAGCGGTTCATCACCACTTTCAGACCGGCATCCTCGGCTATTTTGGCCGCGTCAGGATGGGTAACACCGATTTGCCCCCACAGTACTTTTGCGCTGATTGCCACAGCCTCCTGCGCGATGCGTGGCAATTCACTGGCGTTGCGAAACACTTCAACCATATCCACCGGCCGATCAATCGCCGCGAGCGATGGATAGACTTTCAAGCCGCGAATTTCTTGACCCGCCAGGCCGGGGTTGACGGGGATCATGTCATAGCCGGTTTCGTGCAGCACCCGCAGTACGCCATAGCTGAACTTGGTTTTATCGCCACTGGCCCCGACCATTGCGATGGTTTTAACGCTGCTGAGAATATCTTGCAGGTATGTTTCTGAATAGGGCTCTTCGTGGTTCATGTAATTCATGGCTTTTCCTCCAAGGGACGCGCGATATCGGCCTTCAACTCATGCGCGGCTAAAGGGTCTAAAAACGGGTTGCGATAAAGTTTGTCATGGCTGTCGACACCGACCTCAATGACACAATCGGTGACCGGGCGGGCCACGCATAGGATCACATAGCCATCGTTGATTTGGCGGTTGTTCAGCGCGACTTGAGCTTTTTGATGTATCTCGCCGGAAATCAGTTTGGCCGCGCAGGTGATGCAACCGCCGTATTTACACCCGTAAGGCAGATCGACGCCCTGTTCTTTAAGACTGTCCAGCAGCGGCTTGCGATGATCGACCAAAAAGGTTTGATCCTGCCGGTTGGCGAGTGTGATTTTGCGCTCAACCATCTCTATAGCCAGATATCTGATGTGCAGTCGCCACCGGGATAGCGGGTCTCATGGCAGCGTGAGGGTCCGTTCGGTTCTTTGCCGAAATCGACAACGAAGTTTGGATCGATCTCCATTCCGCCATTTTCAGTGTCGCAGTTGACCATCAACATGCACCCACCGTTGGTGCGAATCTCGGGATAAAACTGATTGTCCCAAGTCGAGAACAGCGAAGTGGTCACATAGAGGCGTCTGCCATCCAGACTAAGCTGGATCATCTGTGGCCCGCCGGTAACCTTTACGCCGTTGACTTCGGGCGCTTTGCCCAACAAGCCACCCATCCACACTTGTCCGGTCAGCTTGGCATTATGGGGGTCGCTGATGTCATATTGCCGGATGTCGCCGTGCAGCCAGTTGCAGAAATAGATATATTTGTCATCCATCGATAGTAAAATAACGGTGATCACACCGGGGACAGGGATCGGCCATTCTGGATGCGGCTCATTCTCGACATCAATAATTTTTTCCCACTGCCATTTGCCAGCAGCGTCTTTCCACCAGTGAATGATGTTGGACGATAGCGCCGCGCCGACAAACCCGTGGGTGCTGTCAGGGTCATGGTGAAAGCGTACTTCCAGGGGCACGAGACCATCCTCGCCCAAATACATGGTTTCCTCGACGCGCTTTTCCTCGAAATTCCAAAAATGGATTTCGCGGCCATATTTCAAATGGCCGACCTCTTCGAGGTCAAACCCGGGCATGAAAGTGTTGGGGGCGGCCCATTCGGAACTGACCATCACGTTGTGGCGGGGTTGATACCAAAAATCATAGCCGAATTTTATATCGCCCATGTCATTTTCCCAGCGGCCGACAATGTCAAAGTTTTCATTGAGATGTAAATAGCCGCCGGGTGCGTTGCCTTGGGCATCGCCCAGCATCGAAATGATGATATCCGAACCCAAGCAATGCACTGTATGTGGCGCAGAAAGGTTGGTTTTTGCTTTGATATCAGCGCCTTGAATTATCATATGCAGCTTTGGATTGCGTGGGTCATCTAGGCAGTCGACAATGTGCAAGTTTGAGGACCTCACCCCCGGAACAATCAAATACCGGCGCTCTTTTCCGGGTACATCATGGCACGAAGAACAGGCGTTCCAACCCATATGGTGCAACTCGTCACCGATTCCGGGCACCTCAAGGCGACTGATCACCTGACTATAGGTCGGGCTTTGCGGATCGGCATCAATCGTGGCCAAGTAATCGGGTTTTTGGATGCCCGTGCCGGTATAGATGGCGATTGTATAAAGCAGTTTTTCATGCGGCGCTTGCATCGCATCGCTCGGAGAGGCGTAGCCGGGTCCACAACAAATCTTGTCCTGCATCTGTGCCCTTTCAGATAAAACCATTGCAAGTTGATATAAAATTTTCATATAGTAAGAAACTTTCTTAGTAAATGAGAATATTATGCAGCTAGATAGAATAATGATGGTGTTGGAATATGTTGC
This sequence comes from Rhodobacteraceae bacterium UBA1957, assembly GCA_002336405.1. Lineage (GTDB taxonomy): Bacteria > Pseudomonadota > Alphaproteobacteria > Rhodobacterales > Rhodobacteraceae > CPC320. The sequence goes on along the minus strand of DDEJ01000165.1, from coordinate 8,947 downwards.
CGCAGCAGACCGGCCGGTGTCGGCAACAGAGCTGCATAAGCTAACTGAAATCCCCAAGCCGACCTGCTATCGCGCGCTGCAAAAACTGGCAGAGAACGGGTTTATTGAAGATGTTGAGGCGGCGGGGCGTTATGCAATCGGCCATCGCCTTCGCGCAGCGGTTCTGCAGGGGCAATCCAATTTCGATGTCTGCGAAGCCACACGACCTTTTTTAAAAGAGGCCGCCGGGGAATATGACGAAGCGGTGTTTTTATCCCGAATTCGCAACAATGGGGTCGAAATTATTCATGTCGAGGCGCCGGCTAACTCTCGGTCAGGCTTCATTCACCCGGGGCTGGGGTTTCGCCCGATACATGCCTGTTCATGCTCCAAGGCAATTTTGGCTTTTGCCGGTTCTGATCTGCTGATGACGGCGATGAAAACGCCGATGAAGCAATATACAGACAAAACCTATACCGAGATCGATCAATTGAAACGTGATATTGAGCAGGTGAAGGTCAAGGGTTATGCGGAATGTCTGGAAGAAATTCAAACTGGTGTTTCCAGCGTAGCCGTACCCATTTTTATGGCAAATGTAGGCACCATTTTCAGCATTGGTTGCATTGGTCCGGTCAGCAAATTCAATGCAACTAAAAGAGCCGAGATCGGCGCCTCGTTGCTGGGCTTGGTCGGCCGTATTAGTCAAGCTATTCAGATGCATGCGCAAGTCGCACATAGTGCTGCTTTATAGGTGACCTCTTTTACCAGTCTTGTTTCCAGACAATTGTTTTTAAAAGTACGGTCCCTCAAAATACTGTGAAACACATTTTGGTGTTGCCTTTGATGTTTGCAGACTGGTTTTAATTGGGTGCGCTTTTGTTGACGCGTATCGCCGCGTAAAAGTAATTTTATGGTGACTGTGGTGCGGGGCTGGCTTGCGGCGAACGATCAGCTATAACCACCTTATGTTCCGGGCTGATGTTACTGACACGACCAGATCGGATGAGCTTTGCCGACGATCGTGGGGCCATGGTGTGTGGTGAATAATTCTCAACAGGGGGCTTTGATCATGCAAAGCACAAATCGGATGCAGTTTGTTGCTGATGGCTATGTCGCGGCACAAAAATTTTGTGGTATTGAATGGCAGGTCGAACGTGCTGGGGCGGTGTTGCAGTCAGGTCGTGCAGGCTGCGCCGAGTTTGAAACCCAGCGGCCGATCCCCGAGACAGCCCTATATCAGATTTTTTCTATGACCAAGCCGATCATCTCGGTGCTTGCTCTGCGCTTGATCGATCAGGGACGGCTGCGGCTTTATGATCCCGTTGCACAGTTTGATCCTGCGTTTGCAAAGATGAAGGTTCTGGGCACCGATGGGTCGATTACACCAGCCCAGCGGTTGATCACGGTTGAGGATTTGCTGATGCATCGCGCCGGGTTCAGCTATGAATTCATTCTTGGCTGTCACGTTGCCCCCTATTACCGTGGGGCGAATATTCTGGCGGATGGCCACCGATCAATGGCGGATATGATGACGGCACTCGCGGCACTGCCACTGGCGTTTCATCCTGGTACCGCATGGCGCTATAGCGTGGCGACGGATGTGCTTGCTCATGTGATCGAATGCGCCACGGGCTGTGACCTGAGCGCCTTATTGCAGGCTGAAATTTTTGACCCCTTAGGGATGAAAGACACCGGTTTTTGCGTGCCCCGCGCAGATCGGCACCGCCTGATGGCAATGTATGGGCCTGGCGATTTGACAGGATTGCCGCCAGTGTCAGCTTTGCCACACAGTCTTGTGCGACGCGATATCAGTCAGATGTGCCCTGTTGATAAGCCAGATTTTCGCCGCGGTGGCCTAGGGCTTTATGCCAGTCTGAACGATTATATGTGTTTTGCGCGCATGTTGTTAACCGGGCGCACGCCACAGGGTGATGCTGTGGTATCTTCTAAAATGCATGACATGCTTCAGCGCAACAGAATCACGCTTGACCAATTGCCGCTGTCGGTTGGGGCTGTGCCTCTACGGGGCTATGGCTGGGGCCTGACCGGGCGGGTGATGATCGATCCTGGCGCTGCGACTGCCCCGACCTCGGATGGCGAGTTTGGCTGGGCGGGGGCGGCAGATACGTATTTTTGGGTGGATCCGCGCGAAGATATGGTTGGTGTGGTGATGACCCAGTTTTTAGGTGGTGCGTTGCCATTGGCCGAAGATATGCGCACAGCCGCCTATCAAAGCCTGTGATTACGGCCAAGCAAGCCTTGAGACTGCCTGCGAGTTGCGCTATCGCCTGATAGGGCAACGATTTGAGGCCCACAATGAAATTTCTTGATCTGTCCAAAGTCCATATCCGATCCGGTGCCGGAGGCGGGGGAGCGGTGAGTTTCCTGCGTGAAAAGCATCTCGAATACGGGGGACCTGACGGCGGCGATGGTGGTAATGGTGGCTCGGTTTGGGCCGAGGCGGTTGAGGGGCTTAACACCTTGATCGATTTTCGGTATCAGCAACATTTTTTTGCCAAAAACGGTACGCCGGGAATGGGCAAACAACGCACTGGTGCCAATGGAGATGAAATCGTCCTGCGGGTGCCTGTTGGAACCGAGCTTCTCGATGAGGACGAAGAGACGGTGATTGCCGATCTAACCGAGGTGGGGCAACGCGTGCTTTTGGCCAAGGGCGGCAATGGCGGCTTTGGCAACCTGCATTTCAAAAGCGCGACCAATCAAGCACCCCGCCGGGCCAACCCTGGTCAGGATGGCATCGAGCGCACGCTTTGGTTGCGGTTGAAACTGATCGCGGATGCAGGTCTTTTGGGTCTGCCCAATGCCGGAAAATCCACATTTCTAGCAGCGACATCGAACGCGCGACCAAAAATTGCTGATTATCCCTTTACCACGCTCTATCCCAACCTTGGGGTTGTGGCGGTCGATGGCGCCGAATTTGTGATTGCGGATATTCCGGGCCTGATTGAAGGCGCGCATGAGGGTAAGGGTCTGGGTGATTTGTTTCTGGGCCATGTCGAACGCTGCTCGGTGCTGTTGCATTTGGTGGACGGCACGTCGGCTAACTTTATCGAAGATTACCAAACGATTATTGGTGAGTTAGAGGCCTATGGTGGGGATCTTGCGCTCAAGCCAAGGGTGACGGCGCTGAACAAAATCGACGCGCTCGATGCCGACGAACGCGGCGAGGCGTGTGCGGCACTGCAAGCGGTGGTGGATGGCCCGGTTCTGATGATGTCTGGGGTCAGTTCTGAGGGCGTGACGGACGTTTTGCGTGCGGTACGCGGCCAGATCGATGAGGACAGACTGCGTCTTACTCCAATTGTTGAGGAAGTTGAGAAATGGCGACCTTAGGCGACGCAAAACGCTTGGTCATAAAAATCGGGTCGGCCCTGTTGGTTGACCGTAACACTGGCGCGCTGCGGCACGATTGGCTGCAGGCGCTGGCGCAAGACGTTGCCTTTCTCAAGGCGCGGGGCTGTGACGTGGTGCTGGTGTCTTCGGGATCGATTGCATTGGGCCGTGGTGCATTGGGCCTGTCTGCTTCAAAGCTCGCACTTGAAGAATCCCAAGCGGCCGCCGCCGTGGGCCAAATCCGGTTGGCGCGCGCCTATGAAGAGGCGCTAGAGCCTCACAACATCATCACAGCGCAAGTGCTGGTCACCTTAGAAGACAGCAGCAACCGCCGTCGCTATCTGAATTCACGGGCGACTTTAGAGACCTTGCTGGGTCTGGGTGTGGTGCCGATTGTGAATGAAAACGACACCGTTGCAACCGATGAAATCCGCTATGGTGATAACGACCGTTTGGCAGCACAGGTTGCGGTCACCGTCGGGGCAGGGCAGCTTATTTTATTATCTGATGTTGATGGCTTTTATTCTGCCAACCCCCAGAGTGATCCCACCGCGCAGCGCTTTGAGGTGATTGACCAGATCACCCCCGAGATAGAGGCGATGGCTGGGGATGCGGGATCTGGGCTGTCAAAGGGTGGGATGAAGACTAAACTGATGGCAGCCAAGACAGCCACGGCTGCAGGCTGTGGCATGGTGATTGCCGAAGGGTCGGTACTGCATCCGTTACGGGCGCTGGATGCTGGAGGTGCCGCCACATGGTTCACGCCACAACTCGATCCGCGCACAGCGCGCAAACGTTGGATTGCCGCGATGAAACCGCAGGGCTCACTGTGTATCGATACCGGTGCGGCGGCGGCGCTGCAGCAGGGAAAAAGCCTCTTACCGGCTGGCGTGAGCGCGGTAAGCGGTCTGTTTGAACGCGGTGATCCGGTCCGTATTCAAGACGCGCAGGGGTACGAATTAGGGCAGGGGTTGAGCTGTTATTCCAGCCATGAAGCCCAAGCAATCATGGGTCGACAGTCACGCGAGATCGAAGCTATTTTGGGCTATTCCGGGCGGGCGGCCTTGATCCATCGCGATGATATGGCAATATAGGGCGCAGACGAGTTGATGACAGCCTAAATCAGGATAGGGTGCTGATATGAGAGACGTTGCAAAAACTGAAAACGGTGTGGATGGTCTGGATATTGCCGCGTTGATGGCAGACATTGGCGCGCGGGCGAAACAGGCCTCAATCGCGCTTGCGATCGCGCCGGCTGCGGTGAAAACGCAGGCCCTGCAGGCGGCTGCCGACGCGGTCTGGGCCAAGCGGTTAACCATTATCTCGGCCAATCAAAAAGATCTGGAATACGGGCGGGCGAAAAATCTGAGTGCCGCGATGTTGGACCGGTTGTTGCTGGATGAGGTGCGGATTCAAGGAATCGTGGATGGCTTGCGCGCAGTTGCAAACCAGCCTGACCCTGTGGGCGAGGTGCTGGCCGAGTGGGATCGTCCCACCGGGCTTAAGATCAAACGGGTGCGTACCCCTTTAGGTGTGATCGGGGTGATCTATGAAAGCCGCCCGAATGTCACGGCAGATGCCGGGGCGTTGTGTCTAAAAGCTGGAAATGCGGTAATTTTGCGCGGTGGCTCCGAGAGTTTTCACAGCTCGGCTGCGATTCACAGTTGTCTTCTCGAGGGGTTGCGCGTGGCCGATCTGCCCGAGGCAGCTGTGCAGCTGGTGCCGACGCGGGATCGTGCGGCAGTTCAGCAGTTATTGACGATGACTGAAAGTGTTGACGTCATTGTGCCACGTGGTGGTAAGGGCCTCGTTGGTTTGGTACAGCGCGAGGCACGCGTGCCAGTGTTTGCGCACCTCGAGGGTATTGTGCACATTTATATCGATAAAGCTGCAGATGCGGCGAAAACCATGCGGGTTGTATTGAATTCCAAAACCCGGCGTACCGGGATCTGTGGTGCTGCAGAATGCCTGCTGATCCACCGCGATGTGGTGGCGGGTCTCGGCAAAGAGGTGGTTGTCGGACTGATCGAGGCCGGCATCGAAGTACGCGCAACGGCGCCCCTGAACGCCGTTTATGGCAGCATCGAGGCCAAAGAAGAAGACTGGGGTCAAGAGTTCCTCGACAGTATTATTGCGGTGCGAGTGGTGGATGATATGGAGGCTGCGTTGACGCATATTCAAACGCATAGCTCCCATCACACTGAGTGTATTATGACCCAAGACGATCAGGCCGCCGCGGAGTTTTTCAATCGTGTCGACAGTGCCATCTTGATGCATAATGCCTCGACCCAATTTGCGGATGGTGGGGAGTTTGGTATGGGCGCTGAAATCGGCATCGCGACGGGAAAACTGCATGCGCGTGGGCCGGTTGGGGCAATGCAATTGACCAGTTTTAAATATCTCGTGGCGGGAGATGGTGCAATCCGGGCCTGAATCTGTGCGTTTGACCTATAGGGTTACTTGCAGCATTTGTTCGGTCTGTTCCACCTGTAGTTGACGGCCAGTTTGGAAGACACATTCCGACAATAGGGCAAATTGAACATGTGCCGGTGATATTTCGGTTTTCGGTGACGGTCTGACGAGATGTCGCCATAACTCAGTGTCAACTTCAAGCCGGTCAGCTTCGCCGGATATCAGCCAAGTGCTGGCCTTGCGACCAACATGAATTGTCCCGCCATAGGGCAGCGCGGTTTCGAAACATTGCAAAAGCAAAAACGCCAGCTGGATTTCGCGGCGCGGGAAATCACCTTTTGGGTGCCATAGGACTGCCAGACGGTTTGATTGTATCGCACCGTTGATGATCTGGACGGTTTCGCGATTGCTGATAATTTGGCCGTCGAGCGCCGCGCCATAGGCAATTCGAAAAAACTGAATGCGGGCGCTGGCAGCGGCGCAGCTTTGTTCAATCAGTCGCATTTCCGAGCCAACTTGGTCGCCTTTAATCTCTATAAGTTCCAGCCCGTTGTTGATCGCGCCGATCGGACTAATCAGGTCATGACAAATGCGCGACCCTATTAAATTGGACAAGGTTAGGTTAAGATTATTCATAATATTCTCTGGTAGGAAGTGCGCTGATGAAACATTTGACAGTATTTTGGGAACCCGGTGATCTGGTAGAACATCCTCAGCACCCGGACTGGGGCATTGGGCAGGTGCAGTCAGTGGTTGACACTAAAGTAACTGTCAATTTTCGCGAAGTTGGAAAGTTGGTCATTGATGCTACCTTTGTTGAGTTGGTGGCGGCCATTCAAAACGAACAGCGTTAACAGAACCTTAACTTATGAAAAACCCATGGATAA
>DDEJ01000165.1:0-1914 GCA_002336405.1 Rhodobacteraceae bacterium UBA1957 | reverse complement strand
TCAATGGTCCGACTATGTTTAAAGCAGGCTCGAATTTCTCTCTTCGTTTGGCGCAAACCCAAGAGGACCAGCAAGCCGCACAGCGACTGCGTTATCGAGTGTTTGTCCAAGAGCTGGGTGGCGACGGTGCGCTAGTAGACCATACCATGCAATTTGAGGTCGATCGGTTCGATACCTTTTTTGACCATCTTGTTCTTATCGATGAGAGAAGAAGTCGCGCTAATTTAGAACATGTTGTCGGGGTGTATCGTTTGCTGCGTAGCGATCAGGCGGCGCGGGCAGGGCAGTTTTATACTGAGGATGAATACCAGATCACTGCACTGCGAAACAGTGGTCGCAATCTGCTTGAACTGGGGCGATCTTGCGTCCATCCCGATTATCGGGGGGGAACGGCGATGTATCAACTGTGGTCGGGGCTTGCAGCCTATGTAATCGAGCACAAGATCGAAATTCTGTTTGGTGTGGCCAGCTTTCATGGTAGCGATCTGGCGGCGCTTGCTGGACCGCTTAGCATATTACATGCGCGTCATTTGGCCCCGCCCGAGTTACGGGTGCGGGCGCATGATGCAGGGTATCAAACCATGGATTTGCTGACTACAGACAGGCTGGATCGCCGTTTGGCAATGCTGCAGATGCCAGCCTTGATCAAAGCCTATCTGCGGCTAGGTGGCTTTGTCGGTGATGGTGCTTTCATCGACCGCGCCTTTAACACAACTGACGTGTGTCTGGTCATGGATACGGCACGAATGAACCCACGGTATTCGGGGTATTACACAAGCGGGGCCGCGCGATGAGCACGACTTGGGATGCAGGCAAAAAGCCACCACCAGCTCCCGTGACGCCTTGGCGGCTTTTGCTTGCTGCTCTCAGGGTATTGATCTTGGCAGCAGTAGTGTTTGGTGGGTTGGCAGTGTTGTTGGCTTTGCGATTGTTTGAGTGGCCTTTGTTTGGGCAGCACCGCCCGCTGACGCCCTATATCACCCAAGGTGTCTGTCGCGCGGCCTTCGTGATCCTGGGTATCGGCTTTCGCAGTCACGGTCAGGCGATGGGTCATCCTGGGGCGGTGGTGGCGAATCATTCGTCTTGGCTGGATATCTTTGCGCTGAATGCGGGCAAGCGGATTTATTTTGTCTCGAAATCTGAAGTTGCACGCTGGCCTGGCATCGGTTGGTTGGCGCGCGCCACTGGAACGGTGTTTATCCGGCGGGATCCCAAGGATGCAAAGCAGCAAAAAGCCATGTTTCAGACCCGTCTTTTGGCCGGGCATCGGCTGCTATTTTTTCCTGAGGGCACTTCAACCGATGGTTTGCGGGTGTTGCCCTTTAAATCAACACTATTTGCGGCTTTCTTTGATGAAAAATTGCGCTGTGAGATGTACATCCAACCGGTGACAGTTCTGTATAAGGCCCCCCCTGGTCAAGCGGCTGAGTTTTATGGATGGTGGGGGGATATGTCTTTTCATAGTCATCTGCTCAAGACCCTGCTTACCCCGCGGCAGGGTAGGGTCGAAGTGATCTATCATCCACCAGTGCAGGTGGCCACTTATTACGACCGTAAAGCCTTGACTGCCGATGTCGAAGCCCGGGTGCGCGCCGGACACCGGGCGTTGGTGGACGCTGACGCCGGAGTGGGGTAAATCTGCGCAACAGTATGGTGATCACAACTGTCGTTATCTGCGATCCGAGCGACCGCAGGCGTCTAAGAAAACGTCTCTATCGGATTTTGATCCGCGCACATGCCGCTTTGCGCTCTGGCAACCAACACGTCAGCCCCATAGGCACCCGCGTGCGTGAATTAAACGCCATCAGGCATAATGTGCGCGCATGGGGGCTTCAGTGCCCGGCTTTTTTGCGTTCGGACGCAAAGGGGTAAACGCAAAAAAGTATTTATTACATGTCACATCCCCCGGGGTAG
>DDEJ01000106.1:21252-21540 GCA_002336405.1 Rhodobacteraceae bacterium UBA1957 | reverse complement strand
CAACAAACTGGTTGCCATTCACTCAGATCTGATGATCGTGCCAGTTTCGGCCCCCAAATCACCCACGCCGATCGCAATGTTACTGCCACAGGCCGATCAGGTTTGGATCAACTATGTCAACACCTGGATCAAGCTGAAACAGGAACGCGGATTTTTTGACGATCTTGATGCCAAATGGAAAGTCAACTAAACCAATAAAGGCAGGGCGCTTTCGGGCGCCCTAATTTTTACGATAACTTTTTATGCAATTCCCGCCAGCCTGTACTGTGCAAAAACCCGAATATGTCT
>DDEJ01000106.1:20688-20899 GCA_002336405.1 Rhodobacteraceae bacterium UBA1957 | reverse complement strand
ACCTGATCTGGACCGAACTGCCTCCTCCCGGTGGATTTGGCTCGGACGTCTATACTTCACATATTCCTTCAGGGACGCTGCCTGGATTGATAGATGGTGAGACAACGCTTGGCGACAGTGAAGCAATTGCCGAATATCTTGAAGAGGCTTACCCCAGTTTTGCAATGCTGCCCAAAACGATCAACGACCGCGCAAAAATAAGAGAGTTGTC
>DDEJ01000106.1:0-20287 GCA_002336405.1 Rhodobacteraceae bacterium UBA1957 | reverse complement strand
AACCGGCCCAAGCGTATCTGGCAGAGCACTCAAAATTAATCTCACACCGGATCAAACAACTGGAAACCCTGTTGCACAACAGGCCAAAATTCGGCCTCAGCTTGGGTGATTGTGGCTTTCCCGTGACCTTCACTTGGATTGAGGCGTTAAAGCCCGTTTTGAACTTGTCTTTGACAATCCCCGACGCAGTGCAAAAGTATCTGAATTGGGTGGTGTCGACACCTGCTGTTACCGAAGAGTTAACCCAATACAAGCCCGTGCTTCAGGCCTGGTTTGCAGCAAAAAGTGCACGATGCAATTGATCCTGTCGACATGGATGGAAGTTCAGGCTTATTTGCTAAAAGCCGATGGTATCATGATCCCAACCGGATCGATTGAGCAGCATGGCCCAATGGGGCTGATCGGAACCGACATGCTGTGTGCCGGTGATATCGCAACCGCGGCTGCGAAAAAGGTAAACGCGCTGGTAGCCCCGCCCCTTGCCTATGCACCAGCGGAATTTAATATGGGCTTTGCCGGAACCATTTCACTACCCCGTGATCTGTATTGCTCTGTTTGCGTTGAAATATTCCGCTCACTCGAACGACACGGATTCAAACATTTATATGTTCTAAACGGGCATGGTGCCAATCTTGACCCGCTGGCAGAAGCGGCAAGCCGACTAACAGCGGCGCGGGTTCGGGTGAAAAGTTGGTGGGAGTTCGAGCCGGTCAATCTGTTGCGCAAGGATCTGTATGGCGAGTGGGAAGGGATGCACGCTACACCCTCTGAGATTGCGATAACGCAGGTAAACCACCGGGCGCTAGATAGCGCCTTAGCGACAGAGCCGCCAGAAAAGCTGACCCCGGCGTTTATCAAAGCCCATGGCGGCGACAAACATGGACCAGCACAAGAACACCGCGCGGCTTTTCCCGATGGCAGGGTCGGATCCCATTCGGCACTCGCCCGAGCCGACCACGGTGTTGCGCTGAAAAAGGCTGCTGTTGCCGCCGTGGCGGCTGATTATCTGGACTTTATCGGACCCTAGAGTCCAATGCGCCGGTCAGGGGCCAGAAACGCCCGCCGCAGGTCATCATACTCAGCCAAAACCTCACGACCTCCCGGCACCCGCTCGGGCAACAACACGCCGTCTTCCCAGATGGTAACCCCATCAGCAACAAGCGTTGGGTCAACCACATTCCAGCATACTTCGCCTGGCGCATACGCCCCACAAGTGTGCACATGTAACAGCCGCGGGTTGCCAAAAGCACTGCCGCTCCAGCTCTCAAACTGATCTACGGCAACCCCATCAAAATAACACTTTGGATGGATGCCTAAGTGCCATGAATGCACAAAGTTACGATCAATTTCAAAGCGGCCCGCAACCATGTCCAGATGTTGATTGGCTTTGTCCTCATCGGATTTTTGCCCTTCAAAACCAAGCAGTGTATTGCCCTCGAAAACCGCAAACAGCGGCGCATCAAAGGTAACCCCAAACGGGTGATAATATTTAGACCCCGTGCCAACCAAAAAACCCGGCAAGGCGATGCGCCCAGCAAATCCCGATGCGGGCGCCGGAGTATTCACCAACATTGGAAACCGGCGCAAATTGACATCTCCTCCGTCAGGAGACGCCGAAATTTTCCCTTTAAAATAAGTGCCGGCCTTGCAACTGACTACAACCTCGCTTGCACCAAAGACAGCCGTATCAATCACCTGTTTTAAAGCCAGAGATGCTTTGTAATGAACTGTCCCAAAAGGGGAAGCTAAACTGGCACTATTCAACGCATAAGACAGAACTGTTCGTTGATCCGACTTGAAGCGCCCGAACCTCATTTGGTCTGCCAGCCGCGCCAAAAATACTGTCAGGTCAGCCGCAGCGATTGCCGCCTCAAGTTGTGCGGGCACAGTGTCGATGACAGGGTCAAAATCAAGCTCGTAAGGCATGACCTCCAAACCTATTTCCTGAGCACAAGCGCAGACATCCTCGACAATAGCACGATCATAAAAATCAAGGCTTTCCTGTTCGTAACACAGCAACAACCGCTCGCCTGCACAGGCTTGCCCACAATTCACCAGAAGATTGTAAGCGCCTTCTAAATTTCGCTCGGGCACACGATTAATCCCTTTTGTAAAATATGCAAATCTGTCTCAAACGTTTTGCTTAATCTTCGGACTTCTCTTTTTCCGAACTGATATTTCTGCGATAGGAAAATGCTTTATTAAAACGCCAAATCAAATAATCACCACACGTAATTGCGGCTTCTTTCGGCTGGTGTTCAGACCCAAAAACTTCGCGGGCATCAATCATTGTTTCAGGATCTGGGTCAAAGGCCAACACCATCGACAACCTTTGCTTGCCAGAGCTGTTTACCACACGGTGAGGGGTCGATTTATAGGCCCCATCTGTCCAACGCGACAATAAATCCGCCACGTTAACGATCAAGGTCCCCTCAATCGGGGGCGCTTGGATCCAATCGCCGTTCACATCCTCGACCTGAAGTCCGCCAACCGAATCCTGACACAATACGGTCAGGACCCCGAAATCGGTATGCGGCCCCACACCAAACTGACCCTCACCCATATCGCTGGGTTGGGCCGGGTAATAAACGTAAGAGGCGCGGCTCATCGGCCGGCTCGCCGACTGGAGAAAAAAATCTTCCTCCAGATCCAGACCAAGCGCAAAGCCCCGCATCAGATGGTGGGCTACATCATGAGCGTGATTGAAATATGCCATCGCCTGCTCTTGCATGGCGGGCGGTTGATCAGGCCATTGGTTTGCCCCACGCAGCGGATGGTCTTCCAGCGTCTTGCCAGCCGCATCCTCATGACCCCAAATAAAGCTTTCCTTAAGGTCCGCCTTGGCCCCATCTTTCATTTTTGCACCACCCTGACCAAGCCAGCCACGGTGTTTTTGGGACACTTTTACGGTGCTCTTAGTCGCCTCAGACTGTGCAAAGAACGCAAGTGCATTGGCGCGCGCGCTCTTGATCACCGCCTCTGGAATTCCATGACCTTTGATATAGATAAAGCCCAATCCCTGACTTGCCGCATGCAGCTCTCTGGCCACCGCCTTGGGATTTGTTCCATCTCTTAATGAGCTAATATCAATGACTGGGATAATGTTTTGATCTAATTTTTTTGCCTCCGCATACGCCATGTTTGCGTTTCCTATTCACTGTCTTGTTAATACACTGTGAGTTTAAACAAGTTTCCCGATCCACGCTATACATTATACATAATGAAGCTCATTAGTTAAATTAATGTAGACCCACAGATAGACCACCTGCGTGTCATTTGTCATTTTAGGCCAAATGTGCGGTATTTTTGTCGGAAAATTGTGCATTTTATCACCGCTTTTTTTCATTTTCACTCATTGCCAAATGACCCACCGAAGTTGGATTAAAAGATGTTTATAGATCGTGTCACCTCAAAATACATTTACTTTACGTTTAAAATATTCAAGTATAGAATTTATCATAATCAAGCCAAACGCAATGTTGAACCAGCGTATTTCAGGGATATGAGCTATGAAAAAAGTCCTAGTGATTGGGGGCGGCCCGGCCGGGTTGTACTTTGCAATCTCTGTAAAACTGCGTGAACCACAGGCCAATATCACTGTAATTGAGCGTAACAAGGCAGACGACACCTTTGGTTGGGGGGTCGTTTTATCGGATGAAACGCTCGAGAACCTGACGCAAAACGATCCTGTCAGTGCCGCTGAAATCCGCAGCCATTTTGCCTATTGGGACGATATTGCGCTACATCATAAAGGCCAGAAATTGGTCTCAAGCGGACATGGGTTTTGTGGCATAGGACGAAAACGGTTGCTGAGTATCTTGCAAAACCGCGCCCGCGATCTGGGCGTTGATTTACAGTTTGGGTCTGATGTTGCTGCCGCCTCGAGCTATATGGCAGACTATGACGTGATTGTGGCGGCTGATGGTCTAAATTCTCGCACCAGAACCGAATTTTCTGAAAGCTTTAAGCCCGATACCGATCTGCGGGCCTGTCAATTTGTCTGGCTGGGGACACAGCAAAAATTTGACGATGCCTTTACCTTTATATTCGAACAAACCGAAAAGGGCTGGATCTGGGCGCATGCGTATCAGTTTGATGACGATACCGCGACCTTTATCGTTGAATGTTCACAGAGCACCTATGACGCTTATGGGTTTGCCAACCTCGATCAACACCAGAGCATCGCAATCTGCGAAGAGATCTTCGCCGACCATCTGGATGGTCATGCGCTGATGACCAATGCCAACCACATCCGCGGCTCGGCTTGGATCCAGTTCCCCAGGGTGCTGTGTGAAACATGGCATCATCAAAATGTCGTTCTGCTGGGCGATGCCTCGGCCACGGCACATTTCTCGATCGGGTCAGGAACCAAACTGGCGCTTGAAAGCGCAATATCTCTGGCCAAAAATATCACGCATGACCAACCAATGGACGTCGCGTTTGACAACTATCAAAAGGCCCGCAAGCTTGAGGTTTTGCGCTTGCAATCGGCAGCCCGAAATTCGGTTGAATGGTTCGAAGATGTCGAGCGCTATCTCGATTTGGATCCAATGCAATTGAACTATTCCCTGCTGACCCGGTCCCAGAGGATCAGCCATGAGAATCTGCGCGAACGCGATGCAGACTGGTTGGGTGCAGCCGAACAGTGGTTTCAGCAACAGGCAGGGCTGGATCAGAACGCTCCGGTCCGCGCGCCAATGTTTGCCCCCTATCAGCTACGCGATATGCATCTTGAAAATCGGATCGTAGTCTCACCTATGGCCCAATATAAAGCCGTAGACGGCTGTCCAAACGACTGGCACTTCGTACACTATAGCGAACGGGCAAAGGGCGGCGCCGGTCTGGTTTATGCCGAGATGACCTGTGTCTCGGCCGAGGGCAGGATCACACCGGGATGCCCCGGGCTCTATACGCCGGAACATGAGGCAGCGTGGCGGCGCCTGACCAATTTTGTCCATGCCGAAACCCCGGCGAAAATTTGCTGCCAGATTGGTCATGCCGGGCGCAAAGGCTCGACCCAATTGGGGTGGGATGAAATGGACGCCCCCCTGAGCGAGGGTAATTGGCCCTTGGTCTCGGCCTCTGCAATCGCGTGGTCAAAAGACAATGCGGTGCCGCAAGAAATCACCCGGACCCAGATGGACGCCGTACGGGATCAATTCGTTGCATCCGCGCAAATGGCGGACCGTGCCGGGTTTGATATGATCGAGTTGCACGCCGCACACGGGTATCTTATTTCATCGTTCATCTCCCCTTGCTCTAACACCCGCAGCGATGCCTATGGCGGGGATATCGCCAATCGCATGCGCTATCCGCTTGAAGTTTTCAGCGCCATGCGCGCAGTTTGGCCCGCGCACAAACCGATGTCGGTGCGCGTCTCGGCCACCGACTGGATCGAAAAGGACGGCGTGACCCCGCAAGAGGCCTTAGAGATTGCACAGATGTTCACTGCGGCGGGTGCCGATATCATTGATGTCTCTGCGGGACAGACATCGACCAAGGCCAACCCGGTCTATGGGCGCATGTTCCAAACTCCGTTCTCAGACCGCATTCGAAACGATGCAGGGATCAAAACTATGGCTGTTGGCAATATTTATGAGGCCGATCACGTCAATTCCATCCTGATGGCGGGCCGTGCGGATCTGGTTTGCTTGGCCCGACCACATTTGTCCGATCCTTATTGGACATTGCACGCAGCCGCCCAGATCGGGGATCGACTGGCCGATTGGCCCCTGCCCTATGGCCCTGGAAAAGATCAACTCTGGCGCTTGGCAGACAAGGCTGCCGAGATGGCGAAACCATGACACTGTCTGACAAGCATTGCCTGGTCACCGGCGGTGGCAGCGGTGTCGGCGCGGCCATTGCTGTCAACCTGGCCGCGTGTGGCGCAAATGTGACGATCACGGGCCGCCGCAAAGCGCCATTAAAGGCGTTAAGCGACAGGATCGACACCATAGCCTATTGCGTCTGCGATGTAACCTCACCCTCCGAAATATCGACAAGTCTTGCATCTGCTCGCACCATGTTCGGGCCCATTGATATCGCCGTGGCCAATGCTGGTGCCGCCAGCAGCAAACCCTTTGGTAAACTGACCACCCAAGACCTGACAGCGATGCTGGATGTCAATCTACTGGGCGTATTCCACACCTATCAAGCGGTTCTACCAGACATGCTGGCGGCCCAATGGGGACGCTTGATCACCATAGCCTCGACCGCAGGCTTGAAAGGTTATGGCTATGTCTCGGCCTATAGCGCGGCAAAACACGCCGCTATCGGGTTGACCCGTTCGCTAGCACTTGAAGTCGCACGCAAAGGTATCACCGCGAATGCAATTTGCCCGTCCTATGTCGACACCCCAATGACCGATAGGACGATTGACAACATTATGGCCCAAACAGGCCGTGACAAACACGCCGCAACCCAAGCATTAATCGCCGGCAATCCGCAAGGCCGTTTGATCCAACCAGCCGAAATCGCCGATACAGTCGCGTTTCTATGTGGCGATCAAGCTGCGGCGATCAACGGCCAGGCCATAAGTCTGTCAGGGGGAGAAATATGACACTTTCAAATCCAGAAACCACACCCAACCTGTCAAAAGTCCGCCTCAGGGCGTGGTTGAAAATCCTAAAAACGTCGAACTTGATTGAAAAGACTTTGCGCGAGAAACTGCGTGATGACTGCGCAACAACGCTGCCGCGTTTCGATGTGTTGTCAGCCCTGTCGCGGGCACAAAAAGGCATGAAGATGAGCCAGCTGTCTGCGGCATTGAAAGTCTCAAACGGCAACGTCACCGGCATCGTCGACCGCTTAGTGACAGACGGATATGTGATGCGGATCGCCGTCGATGGCGACAGGCGCGCCCATCTGGTACGTCTGACAAAAAAGGGTCAGTCAAAATTTACTGCCTATGCGGCCGAGCATGAGCGCTGGATTGACAGTTTATTGGGAGATCTAAGCCCACAAGACGCCGAGGGTCTGATTGATCTTCTCGGCGCGATTGCAGATAAGGGAGAGGACAGTTGATGCCCACCAGCCCCCCCCCCAAGCATTTCAACCTGTCGGTCAGCAACGGTATTGCCGAGATTTCCCTGACCGGCGCAGATCGTAAAAACCCGCTGACGTTTGACAGCTATGCCGAACTGCGCGACTGGTTCCGCGATCTGGTGTATAATGATGACATAAACGCGGTTGTGTTCGGCTCGAACGGTGGCAATTTCTGCTCGGGCGGGGATGTGCATGATATCATCGGCCCCTTGGTCCAGATGTCGATGAAAGAGCTGTTGAACTTTACCCGCATGACCGGTGATTTGGTCAAAGCTATGGTGAATTGTGGCAAGCCGGTGATTGCCGCTATTGATGGCGTCTGTGTGGGCGCCGGCGCGATTATCGCCATGGCCTCAGACCTGCGGATTGCCACGCCCGAGGCCAAGACTGCGTTTTTGTTCACCCGCGTCGGACTGGCGGGATGCGACATGGGCGCCTGTGCAATCTTGCCGCGTATCATTGGCCAAGGCCGCGCTGCCGACCTGCTGTATACCGGGCGTTCAATGTCGGCCAAAGAAGGCGCAGACTGGGGGTTCTTCACCTCAATCGCCCCAGCAGGCGGGCTGCAAGAAGCGGCGATGGCACTGGCCAACCGGATCACATCGGGACCTAATTTTGGCCATATGATGACCAAGACAATGCTGTCGCAGGAATGGTCCATGTCGATAGAGCAGGCGATCGAGGCCGAAGCACAGGCACAGGCCCTCTGCATGCAAACCGGCGATTTCGAACGCGCTTATCAGGCTTTTGTTGCCAAACAAAAACCAAAGTTTGAGGGGAACTAATGGCCGATACCAGCTTTCTTGACTGGCCGTTTCTAGAGCCGAAACACACAATACTTCACGCCGCGTTAGAGGCTTGGGCCAGCGATAATTTGCAGGATGTTGACCACGACAACACAGACCAAACCTGTCAGGCTTTGGTGGCTGCACTTGGGGCCGCTGGGTTTTTGAAACATACTGGCGTGAACGCGACCTTCCCAAAGATCGATGTGCGCAGCCTGTGCCTGATCCGCGAGACGCTTGCCCGCCATGATGGTCTGGCCGATTTTGCCTTTGCCATGCAGGGCCTTGGGACGATGGCGATCTCTTTGTTTGGCAGTGACACTCAAAAGGCCGATTGGTTGCCCAAAGTGCAATCCGGCGCAGCGCTCTCGGCCTTTGCACTGAGCGAGCCCCAATCCGGCTCTGACGTTGCCAACCTGCAGCTCTCAGCCCAGCGCAACGGCAATGGCTATGTTCTCAATGGTGAAAAGACCTGGATTTCCAATGGCGGTATTGCGGACGTCTATACAGTGTTTGCACGCACCGGCGAAGCGCCGGGTGGCAAGGGCATCTCAGCCTTTATCGTGCCTGCAGATACCTGTGGCCTGCAGATCGCAGAGCGCCTTGAAACCATTTCGCCTCACCCGCTGGCGCGGTTGGTCTTTACAGACCTACATCTGAGTGCGGATGCAATGATAGGTGCCCCCGGCGCCGGGTTCAAAGTGGCGATGGCCACCTTGGACACAATGCGCACCACAGTCGGAGCCGCGGCCCTAGGCTTTGCCCGCCGCGCCTTTGATGAAAGCTTAAACCGCGTCAAAAATCGCGAATTATTCGGCGCACCTCTGAGTGAATTGCAAATGGTGCAAGGCCACCTTGCCGATATGGCGCTTGATATTGATGCCAGTGCCCTGTTGATATACCGCGCCGCCTGGGCCAAAGATGCCGGGGCCTCTCGGATCACCAAAGAGGCCGCAATGGCAAAATTATACGCCACCGATCAGGCCCAGTTGGTGATCGACAAGGCCGTGCAAATCCACGGCGGTGACGGCGTTCGCAAAGGCCATATCATCGAGCGGCTTTACCGCGAGATCAGGGCGCTTAGAATTTATGAGGGCGCCTCAGATGTTCAAAAGATTATTATTGCCCGAAATGCCTTACAATCAGGAGCCTGATCATGTTGGGACGGTCTGCCCATATCGACACCTTTGCCCGCGACAACTTGCCGGCTGTCGACGCACAACCCGATTTCTTGCTGGAGGGGTTCAACTATCCCGACCGCCTGAATATAGGGGTCGAATTGACCGATGCGATGGTGGCAAAGGGATTTGGTGATCACACAGCACTGATCGGCAACGGGCGGCGACGCACCTATAAAGAGTTAAGCGATTGGACAAACCGGCTGGCCCATGCGCTGGTTGAGGATTTCAATCTGCAACCGGGCAATCGAGTGTTGATCCGGTCGGCCAACAATCCGGCCATGGTGGCCTGTTGGCTGGCAGCCACAAAGGCCGGTGCCGTGGTAGTCAATACCATGCCAATGCTGCGGGCCGGCGAGCTGACAAAAATAGTCGATAAAGCCCAGATCAGCCACGCACTTTGCGACAGCCGCTTGACGGACGAATTAGACAGCTGTGCGGCAGACAGCCCAACCCTGCAATACGTCATCGCATTTGATGGCACTGCCAATCACACCAGTGCGCTGGACACTGCAGCGTTGGAAAAGCCTGTCAAGTTTGCCGCGGTCGAAACCAGCCGCGATGACGTTGCCCTGCTGGGCTTTACCTCGGGGACAACCGGCGCCCCGAAAGCAACCATGCATTTCCACCGTGATTTGTTGATTATTGCCGATGGGTACGGTGCTGAGGTGCTGGGCGTCACTGACACCGATGTATTTGTCGGCTCGCCGCCATTGGCCTTTACATTTGGCTTAGGAGGACTGGCAATATTTCCCTTGCGCTTTGGCGCGGCCGCCACACTGTTGGAAAACGCCTCCCCACCCAATATGATCAATATCATCGAAAAACATAAAGCAACCGTGTGTTTCACGGCCCCCACGGCTTATAATATGATGCTGTTAGCGATGGAAGACGGCGCCGATCTCTCCTCGCTTAGGGCGGCTGTTTCAGCTGGCGAGACATTGCCAAAACCGGTGTACGATATGTGGCTCGCAAAAACTGGGAAACCAATTTTAGACGGTATTGGCGCGACCGAAATGCTGCATATTTTCATCTCCAACCGTTTTGAAGACCACCGGGCAGCCTGCACTGGCAAGACCATTAGCGGTTATCAAGCAAAAGTGATCGACGCGAATATGACCGAGATGCCGCGGGGCGAGGTGGGCCGGCTTGCCGTGCGTGGGCCGACCGGCTGCCGGTATCTTGCCGATGATCGCCAGACTGGATATGTCAAAGACGGCTGGAACATCACTGGCGACAGCTTTAGCCAAGACCGCGAGGGCGCATTTCATTTTGCGGCGCGCAATGACGACATGATCATTTCGGCGGGGTACAATATCGCAGGACCAGAGGTCGAAGCTGCGCTATTGACCCATAGCCACGTGGTCGAATGCGCCGTGATAGGGGTCCCTGATCTTCAGCGCGGATCGATTGTTCAGGCCCATGTGGTTTTAAGCGACGGCATAAAGGCCAGCGATACGGTGACAAAAACCCTGCAGGACTTTGTCAAAACCCAGATTGCCCCGTTTAAATATCCACGCTCAGTGGTGTTCACCAACAGCCTGCCTAAAACCCAAACCGGCAAGATACAAAGGTTTCGTCTGCGCAGCACCCCTTAGGATACCGACCAACGCCACCATCGAACTCTAGAAAAGAGCCCCTCGTGTTCCACTATCAGCAAAAAATCCTGTTTCAGCATTGCGACCCTGCGGGAATTGTCTTTTATCCACGCTATTACGAAATGCTGAACGCCTGTGTCGAGGCTTGGTTTGACGAGGTTCTTGGCTATAGCTTTGCAAAAATGCATGGGGCAGAAGACCGTGGCGTGCCCACAGTTTGGCAAAACGCCGAGTTCCATGCGCCCAGCCGTCACGGAGAACTCTTAGATTTTGCGCTGCGGGTCACACAGGTCGGAACCACTAGTCTTGATCTGGCAGTACAGGCCGCCTGTGAAAAATATCAGCGGGTGCACTTTGCCAGCCGCTTGGTATTCATCCGCAAAGACACCAGCCGCCCAGAACCTTGGCCATCCGGATTGCGAAAAAAATTGATTAATAGTTTAAAGGAAGACACGTGAGACATAAAACAATCTACCCAGAGGGCTGGAAACCGGCAAAAGGCTATGCCAACGGGGTCTTAGCAACTGGTGCCACCCTTCATATAGCGGGACAAATCGGCTGGAATGCCGAGAAGAAATTCACCTCGGATGAGTTTATCGGCCAGATGGAACAGGCGCTATTAAACATTCGCACCGTGCTCGAAGCTGCCGGCGGAACCGCTCAGGATCTGACCCGCCTAACATGGTATATCACCGACAAACGCGATTATACAGCCAAACAAAAACAAGTTGGTGCCGTTTATCGCAAAATCATGGGCACTACCTTTCCAGCGATGACAATGGTTGTGGTTGCGGGCCTAGTAGAAGATGAAGCATTGGTCGAAATTGAGGCCACCGCCATGATCGAAACCTAGTAAAGATTGCCCTACGACCGCATCTTGCACTTTACCTTCAGTCGGCTAGGATCACCTGCGAATAATCAAGTCGGAAATCGTTGCAGAAAGGAACCTCGACATGACAATGCTTGCCGGAGTGACCCAGGCAAACCAAGGGATGGACCATATCAGCTGGAACATCTTAGGGCAGACCTATGTGCCAAAACAGCTGTCCAAAAGTGCCTTCTCATGGCATGCCACATTGCCAGTGGGCACCTTTGTACCCCCCCATATTCACCCCAAACAAGATGAGTTTCTCTATATTCTGGACGGTCGCTTCGACTTGATCCTGGACGGGGCTGAAACCTATGCCGAGCCGGGTGACTTGGTGCATTTGCCCATGGGAGTCCCGCACGGAATTTTCAACAAGACCGACACGACCATAAAATGCCTTTTCTGGGTCTCTCCCAGCCGGAACTTGTTTGATCTGTTTTGGGCCCTGCACAATATGGGCCCCGAAGCGAATCCGGCAGAGGTTGTTGCCACCTCTGCAAAATTCGAAGTTGACTTCCTTCCACCTCCAGAAAGCGCCTAGATGAAAGTTCTGATCGCAGGTGCCGGCATCGGTGGATTGACAACGGCACTGATGCTGCACGCCAGAGGCATCCCGGTGCAAATATACGAGACCGCTACCGAAGTCCGCGAGGCAGGCGTTGGCATTAATATTTTGCCACATGCCATCCGCGAGCTTGAAACTCTGGGCCTGCTGCCAGAATTGGATATTGTCGGCCTGCGGACCAGACGGCTGACCTATTATACCCGCTCTGGCCAAGAAGTGTGGTCGGAATTGCGCGGCACATATGCCGGCCATGAAGTGCCACAGTTTTCAATTCACCGTGGACGACTGCAAAATCTGCTTTATAAGGCCGTGCTGGACCGTCTCGGGCCAGAGGCCGTGCAAACCGGCCGGCGCCTTGGCGGATTTGTTCAACAAGACAGGGGCGTCACCGCGCATTTCGCCAATAGCATTGACGGATCGACAGGCGTCACAGTACGCAGCGATGTACTGATCTGTTGTGATGGCATTCATTCGGCCGGTCGCAAAGTCTTTTATCCCAATGAAAAGTCCCCCTCTTGGAATGGTGTTATGATGTGGCGGGGGGCTGTTGACTGGCCCGCGTGGCAAGACAGTGAAAGCATGGCCATTGGCGGTGGTCTTGGCGGTAAATTTGTTCTCTACCCGATCACTCAGGCTAAAGACGGCCGGCAGTTGATGAACTGGGTGGTCAATGTGCGTGTCAAAGACCCTGCTATTTCGCCACCGCCAGCGAACAATTGGTCGCGCAAAGTATCACTGGCACTGGTTTTGCCGCATGCGCTGCGGTTCAATGTTCCAGATTTCGACATTGAGGGGTTGATCCGCGCCACGCCATCGATCTTTGAATACCCGATGGCGGACCGCGATCCCCTGCCACGCTGGACGTTTGGGCGTATCACCCTTCTGGGGGATGCCGCGCATCCGATGTATCCCGTGGGATCAAACGGCGCCAGTCAGGCCATTCTGGATGCCCGGTGCCTGGCCGACAATCTGGCGCACGGCGAACACCCCCGTGCCGCGCTCTGGGCCTATGAGAAAACCCGCCTTCCCATGACCGCAAAGGTGGTGATGAACAATCGCGACGGCGGACCCGAAGGCGTTATTGACGCAGTGGAAAAGCTGGCCCCAGCGGGGTTTTCAAATATCGACGATGTGATGAGCTATCACGAACGCGAAGCGCGCGTTAAAGGCTATGCGGCCACGGCAGGGTTTAAAGATGTGAGAATCGACCGCGCACCGTAAGAGCGCGAACCGAAAATTCGCCCTGCCCGGAACGCGCGTGCGCTAAAGATGCAAATGGCGATCAATGACATCTGGGTCGCCCTGCAGCTCAGCCGCTGATCCGGCCCAGACAACCCGGCCTTTCTCCAAAATTGTATGGTGATCGACAAGCTTAGAGAGCGCATCAATATTTTTATCAATCACAAGAATTGCCTCGCCTTCAGCTTTTAGTTCTGCCAATTTTGCCCAGATTTCCGCGCCGATCAACGGCGCAAGTCCCTCGGTGGCCTCATCAAGAATAAGCAGGCTGGGGTTGGTCATCAAAGCCCGACCAATCGCCAACATTTGCTGCTCTCCGCCGGACAATTGCGACCCAAGGTTGCCACTCCGCTCTGACAGACGGGGGAAAAAATTATAGACCAACTCAAGGTTCCATTTGCCCCGCGAAATGGCGATGGCACGCAAATTCTCTTCAACCGTCAAGGTGGGGAAGATCTGGCGGCCTTCTGGCACCAGACCAATCCCAGCCTGCGCAACCCGGTAGGGGGGCGCAGCAGTGACATCAACGCCCTTAAATGCAACCTTGCCCGCCTCCGGTTTCAGCAACCCCATGATGGCCTTTACCGTGGTGCTTTTTCCCATCCCGTTGCGTCCCATAAGGCTTGCAGCCTCACCCGCCTTGATCGAAAAGCCAACGTCAAACAGCACCTTGGCCGATCCATACCCTGCCTGTAATCCTTCAACATGCAGTAAGGTCATAGCGTCTCCTGACCCAGATAGGCGGCGCGGGCTTCGGCGTTTGCACGCACCTCTTGCGGGGTGCCGGTCGCAATAATTTTGCCATACACCAAAACCGACACGCGGTCCGCCAGCTTGAAAACTGCCTCCATATCATGCTCGACCAGCAACAGTGGTGTGGTGGTTTTAAGCCGGCTCAAAGTCTTGGTCAGAGCCACGCTTTCGCCCTTACCAATCCCAGCCATAGGTTCGTCAAGCAACAGGACTTTTGGCGCAGCCACTGTGGCCATCGCCAGTTCCAACTGGCGTTGTTCGCCGTGTGACAATTCCCCTGCGGTGCGCGCCGCGCAGCCCGCGAGATCAAACTGTTCCAAAGCAGACATCGCCTGTGCATTGAGATCGCTTTCACGCGCCACAGGTTTCAAAAACCGAAAGCTTGACCCCGATTTTGCCTGCGCACTTAACGCGACATTCTCCAGCACCGAAAACTGCGGAATCAACGTAGTGATTTGAAAGGTGCGTCCCAGCCCGGCGGCAGACCTTTGCGGCAGGGATAACTTGGTAATGTCACGACCGTCAAACAACAATTGCCCACTGTCAGATTTCAAACTGCCCGAAATTTGGTGGATCAAGGTGGTTTTTCCAGCGCCGTTCGGCCCAATCAGCGCATGACATTCCCCAGGATAAACCGCAAGCGATACGCCATCGGTAACGCGCAGCGCTCCATAACTTTTATGCAGATTCTCGAGCCGCAGGACCGGGGTCATTCTTCCACCCCCAATCGCCGCAGCAGCCCGGCCAATCCGCCATTGGCAAACAGTACGATCAGCACAAGAAGTGGCCCAAAAATAAGTCGCCATTCGTGCAAGACAAGCGACAGCGCTTCCTCGACCAGAACAAAAAACAACGCCCCCAAAAGCGGGCCGTTGCGGGTTGCCATCCCCCCCAGCACCACCATGATGATCAAATCGCCCGAACGCTGCCATGTCGAGATCGCCGGGCTGACAAACTCCGCCTGGCAGGCGAACAAAAAACCGGCAACACCAGCAATCATACCAGCAATGACATAAGCCAGAAGTTGATAATGAAAGGTGTTGAACCCCATGGTTTCAACACGCAGTTTATTTTGCTTGGCGGCGCGCAGCACCCGACCGAAACGCGCGCCTGATAACAACGACACAAATCCCCAGCACAGCGCAAGAATGATCAAAACCGCATAAAAAAGGCCGCCGTCATATTGGAAGAATGCCGTGCCAAAAAAGGTTGCGGCATCCCATAGGGTCAGACCGTCATCGCCCCCATAATGGGCCAGTGAGGACAGGGTGAAAAATAGCATCTGTCCAAAGGCGAGGGTAATCATAATAAAATATACCCCCGAAGTTCGTAGGCTAATCGCCCCGGTTACCAGCGCAAAAAGGCCCGAGACTGCCATGACCATCGGCAAAATAAAGATGACATCAGTCATCCCTTCAGTGATGGCAATTCCCGTCACATACGAGCCCAGTCCCAAAAATGCCGCATGACCAAAACTGACCAATCCGCCGTATCCAATCAGCAGGTTCAAAGACAGGCTGGCAATCGCAAAAATCATCGCCTTCATCACCAGTGAGACCACATAGCTGCCCCCAAAAGCCCCGGCCCAATAAGGCGTCAGAGCCAAGATAAGCAGGATCCCCACACCCAGCGCAATGGAGCGATTTTGCCGGTTTGAGAGGACGTGCGAACCTGTGGCCAGCATTACGCGGCACCCCGCGCCGGAAACAGCCCTTCGGGTTTGAAAAATAAGATGGCCGCCATCAAAATATAGATCAGCATTGAAGAGAGGGCAGGACCAATTTGATTGGCTGCAGATGGATCAAACACAAGCTTCAAAAGGTCGGTGGCAACCGCCCGTCCCAGAGTATCCAGAAAGCCCACCAGAACTGCGGCGATAAAGGCGCCACGGATAGACCCGATGCCGCCAATTATAATCACCACAAAGACAGTGATCAACAGATCATCGCCCATGTTCGGCTCCAGCGAGAACATCGGCGCCGCAATCGCGCCGGCGAAGCCCGCCAGCATCGCACCAAAGCCGAACACAATCATGAACAAGCGTTTGATATCGACGCCCAGTGCGCTGACCATTTCGGGGTGGGTAGCCCCAGCGCGGATCAACATGCCAACGCGGGTTTTAAATACGGCCAAATACAAGCCAATAGCCACCGCAATACCAACCGCAATTACCGCCAAACGATAGACGGGATACTGCAAACCGTCGATGATCTCGAACGACCAGGACAGAATATCAGGCGGCGGCAAAATAAGCGAAGACGGTCCCCAAATTACTTTTACTGCCTCATTTACAAACAAGATAATACCAAAGGTCGCAAGCACCTGATCGAGATGATCCCGCGCGTAGAGATGTCGGAAAATCAGGATTTCGCAGGCCAAACCAATGGCCAGTGCAACGATCAACCCGAGCAGCAGCGCGACAAAGAAGTTTGCAGTCCACTGAAAAAACATGAACGTCAGATACGCGCCGATCATATATTGCACGCCATGGGCCAGATTGATAAAGCCCATGACCCCAAAAACCAGCGTCAGGCCAGCCGCAATTAGGAACAGTAAAATGCCAAATTGCAGGCCGTTAAGGCTCTGGACAAGAAACAGGCTCATTGACATGGGGCGTATAGTTCTTTGCGAAAGATAAATAAAAAGATGCGCCGATCAGGTTGATGGCGCATCTTCGGTGTCTGGTGTAGCTTTACATCTTGCACTCTGCAGCAAAAGAATCGCCAGAATTTTCAAGAACCTTTTCCGCAATTTCTGTCTGATATTTTCCATCAGCCCGTTTTGCAATGTTCAACAAATAAAAGTCCTGAATCGGATATTGGTTGTTGTTGAACTTAAACGTGCCACGCATGCTGTCAAATTTGGCCGCCTTCAAGGCAGCTTTTAGACCCGCTTTATCTGACACATCGCCGCCAACTGCTGAAACCGCACTATCAATCAGCAAGGCAGCGTCATAGGCCTGCATGGCATAGCTTCCCGGAACATAGCCGTATTTGGCCTCAAAATTGGCAACGAAGGCTTTGGAACGGTCGAGGTCAAAATCAGGTGCCCACGTGCCCGCACCAAACAACCCAACGGCAGCGTCTTTCTGAGCTGGCAGAGTTGTCTCATCTACCGTAAAGGCTGACAGGAAGGTCATTTTATCCGACAAACCGGCCGCATCGAACTGTTTGACAAAACGCACGCCCATGCCACCCGGCATGAAGGTGAACACAGCATCTGCTTTCGAGGTGGCAATCTGAGCAATTTGTGCTGAGAAATCTTTGTGTCCAAGCGGCGTGAACACTTCGTCGGCGATTTCGCCTTGGAAGTGCTTTTTAAAGCCATTCATCGAATCCCGACCCGCTTGATAGTTTGGCGCCAGCATAAAGACCCGCTTGATGCCGTTGTCTTGGGCGTATTTGCCCAGCGCCTCAAAGTTCTGATTGTTTTGATAGGATGTTACAAAGAAATTAGGATGGCATTTTTTGCCGGCGAATGTTGAGGGCCCAGCGTTTGGACTGATAAGAATTTTGTCAGCCTTGATGACGGGTTTGTAAATTGCCGCCAACATGTTCGAGAAAATAGTCCCGACAACAATGTCGACCTCATCGCGCTCAAGAAGGCTTTTGACCCGCGTCAAGGCAACATCCGGTTTCAATTCATCATCGGCAACCACAACCGTTGTGTTGGCCCCACCCAGTGACCCACCAAGTGTTTCAACCGCAAGGTTAAATCCATCTTGTGCCTGCTTGCCCAAGGCCCCCGGAGGGCCGGAAAGCGTCAACACCAAGCCGACCTTCAGGTCAGCGGCTTGAACCAATGGCGCGGTCGCAAGCGACAACGCTAATACCGCCAGTGTATTGCCGAATATTTTTCGCATATATCTTCTCCTCTGTCTATTTTCCAGCGTAAACGCCGCAATGGCACTGTGTGCACCAGGATGGGTAAATTATTGTTTTACCTTCTATGCGGCGCAGTGCGTTGTGGTCAACGCTCTCAAAACTTTGTAACAGCAAGTCTGCACAAAGCTTGCAGGACTGCAAGGAAATTTCAAGCTTAAAGTATTCATACAGTGGTGGATAACACTCTGTCATTGTGTCAGTTTTGGCTGTTTTGGTGGTTTTGGTGGTTTACGTACTTAAGACCATGCACCAACTATCCAGCCACAGACGCTACCCGCATCCCGAACCTGATTGGCGACGAAATCAATAACATATGTTGCGCCTCACCATATTCAACGGAATACGCCGTCACCCATGCAAGGTAGTTTTAACAGCCCTTCAATCCGCGCAACATCTCTGCGAGATAGGGTTCATATTGTCGCCATTTCTGTGAACTGCCAGTGTACATTTTTTCCCGCACCTGCAGATTGGAAGCTGTCTTTACCGACCGTTTGTTTGTGTGAAAATCCAGACATTGATCTTCCCAGTCTAGATTGAGGTAGGAGATTAAATTTCGGGTCTCTTTTTCTTGATCCTCCGTCAATATTTCATAATTTAAATCGTAAATTTTTCTTGGATATTTAGAATGCCAAAACCCCATTAGGTCCTGATACATTTTATAGTATTCACATAGATCTTGCATATCATACGCATACTCATTTCCATCATCCCAGAAATATTGCTTAAATATTGACCAGCAGGTCGCCTTAGGATCACGTTTAACATGGATAATCTTTGCTTCGGGCAGCGCTGATAAAATGAATCCTATCCAACGAAAGTTTAACGGCATTTTATCCGAAACCAATGGCTTGGTTGTATCAAAGTCATGCAAAGCACGCAGGTAAGTTTGCCCAAGCTTTGCGAGACTATCCGCAGAAAAATATCCTTGGAAGGGATTAAACTGGCCAATGAGGCGATCCAGTGTCTCCAGCTCGCCCGCACCATGAATCATAGAGTGACTTGATACGATTTGTTCGACAAGGCTCGTTCCTGATCTGGGCATGCCAACAATGAAAATCGGCTGTTTGTGGTTTGAAGCAGTTGGTCGTTTTATCGGTTGCCTCGACTGGTTTTCAAACATGGTTTTGATATGAGAAAACAGCTTGCGGTCTTTATTGAGGTCATAGCTTAACTGTAGTTTTCGCAGATGGTTTCCCTGCTGCAAAAATTGAAACGACGTCTTAAAGTCAGACGCATCTTCAAGGGCTTTACCCAACGCAAATCCAAGATGAACCCGGTCGTCATCAGACGTTTTTGTATCGTGATAGAGCTCTTTCATCTGAAAAATGTGGGGTTCAGACCCATCATACTTTTGGACGTAGGCCAGAAAGCCATGGGCGGTCGCATCTGTCGGGTCAACCCGCAGAACCTGCTGATAACTCGCAATCGCGGCGTCAAAATTGCCATTTTCCAGTTGCGTGCTGCCAAAATTCAAATGCGCATCAATATAATCCGGTTTGAGTTCAAGAGCCGCCTTATAATTCTTGAGGGCCAAATCGGTCTGTTTGCTTTTTGAATACGCATTACCCAAGTTATTTAGCACCTCGGCATAGGTCGCATCGATTGCCAGCGCCGCCTGATAGCTATTAATTGCGCTCTCTAAATTGTCTTTTTTGAAAAAATAATTACCCAAATTGAAATGCCCAGCCGCAAAGTCTGGCTTGATTTCAACTGCCCGCTCAAAGTTTTTTCTTGCGAGATTAAGTTGACCCTTTTTCATCAAGACCAAGCCTAGATTATTATACACCTCAGCATAGTCAGGCCTGATTTGCAGCGCTTGGTTATAATTAGAGACCGCGGCGTCAAACGCGCCCTTTTCTGCCAGCTCAATGCCCCTTGAATTGTGAAAATCTGCCGTATTTACTTCAAGACCTGCACTATCCAATTCGTCATTTTCAACTTTTCCAGTGTTAACTTTTTGCGCCAGGGCTTCTGCCAAGCCTATCTGAGCATCAACAAGCGCTGGTTGAAGCTGTAATGCTCTTTTGTAAATCTCTATTGCTTTTTCAAACTGGTCGTAGCCGGATAGTGCATTGCCATAATTCAACAGGACTTCAGCGTCATCCGGTTGGATCAAAAGTGATTTTTGGTAATAGTGTGCCGCTTTTATCAGGTCACCTTTTCGTTTGAACGCATTTCCCAGATTGAAATAAGCGTCGGCAAAATCAGGTTCAATCATTATCGCTTTTTGATAGTTGGTAATTGCTTGATCCAGATTTCCCTGTTCATATAAAATAATACCCATATTGTTGTAAGCATCCGCAAAATCTGGCCTTATCTGCAATGCCTTATGATAATTCTTAAGGGTTTTTTCAGCATTTCCCAGACCCAGAT
>DDEJ01000009.1:32981-33363 GCA_002336405.1 Rhodobacteraceae bacterium UBA1957 | reverse complement strand
AAAGGATGTTTCAGTGATGAGATCTATGTATGCTGGGTGCTGGTCACCGGTTACACCCATCCCATCAAACTGGATGGTGCAAAAACCGCCAAGGGAATTATAAACACGAATGAAGCGCAGTTGGGTTATGTCTGTCTGTGGAACAAGAATGTGCTGGCAACCAGCTATAAAATGCTAATCGACCAAAGTTTATTTCCCCAAACATCACCAACACCTACGACCAGTGACTTGATCGCGTTTACTCAAGCTGCAAGCTTGGTGGGTTAGGCCAGTCTGTCTGTAGTCGATAAAGCGGTTTTAGAGGGTGAGGCAGCGGCTAGATCTTCGATTGATACGAAAAATTTCACCACAATGGGATTGGCAGATCCCCTGACAGCCCTGA
>DDEJ01000009.1:9537-32647 GCA_002336405.1 Rhodobacteraceae bacterium UBA1957 | reverse complement strand
CCCTGACAGCCCTGAATGACTCAATACGTGCAAATCCCAAGGAGTGGTACAAGGCGCTTGAACTCGACCCGGCCAATGATCGGTTTGAACACGAGTAAGACATCTATGTGGTTGTGGTTCAGGCCGTGACCAAGGGCGAGAGAATGAGGGTTGTTGTGGATGGAAATCTTAAGGGTGACACCACGCTTAAATCTGAAATTCTAAGGGGGATTTTTGGCAAGTAGAAATTCAAAGTCATTGACACCGCTAAGATTGAAATCACCAGTGCCGATCCAGAAGCGCCTAAAACTGTGTTGTATGAAGTGGCCGTGTTTGATGCGTCGAAAGGCCCCAATGGAGTTCAGTTCAAAACGGTGTGGGAGAAAAAACTTAAACACGATCTTGCCAAACCTTTCGCATCGGACAACCAGCCATTTGAGTGTGACATTTCAAGGCAAGATTGTCTGCATTGCGGGGGTTGGTGTTGCGGGGCTTAAGTATACGCCCAAACCAGTAATCCCAGTCCCAAAACCACGCGGTAAATCACATACGGTGTAAAGCTGACAGTTTTTAACAGGCGCATCATCAGCACCAAAGCGCCCAGTGCAGCGATAAATGCAAACACTGCCGCCAGTGCTGCATCTTTTACAATCGCGTAATCCGCCGTTGTGGCCATTTCGGCGCTCAGTAGCACCCCTGAGGCGATGATGGTCGGGATTGACATGAGCATTGACAGTTTGGCGGCCCCCTCGCGGCCATAGCCCAAACGCCGCGCGCCGGTGATGCAGATGCCCGAGCGCGAGGTGCCGGGAATCAGCGCCAGCGCCTGCCATAACCCCAGAATGATCGCGTGGCGCAGCGACCAGTTTTCGGCAGTCTTTTCGGTGGGGCCGGTTCTATCACACCACCACAGCAGCCCTCCAAACCCCAGCATAGTCCAACCAATTAAGGCCACTGATCCGCGCATTACATCACTTAAACCGGTAAGCTTCAGCGCCAAGCCGACCAAAATGACCGGTCCGGTGGCGATCATCAGTAAAAAGGCTAAATTAGCTCCCGGCGTATCAAGTTTCCCGTAAATCATCCGTGGAACGCCGCCCACAGCCATTCGGACATCACGCCAAAAATACAAGACAACAGCACCAAGAGTTCCAATATGTACTGCGATATCAATGGCTTGCCCCTGATCTTCCAATCCGGTCAGCTTGGGCAACAAGATTAGGTGACCAGACGACGAAACCGGAAGGAATTCAGTGAGACCTTGCAGAATGGCAATGAGTAGAAGGTGGAAAGACGCCATTGGATGCATCCGATAAAAACTCTATTTAACGGATATATCGGGTCGATCCCAAAGGGAACCCCTCATATTGGGTCCGGTTCGGCCTTAATATGTGCGGATTTCCGCTTGTGAAATCATTAACTTCGTGAGGTGGCTAAAATAAGGGCAGCTTTACTGCCTTTTATTCCAGAGTGGTTTGCGATATGAGGCCAACAACCAATGAGAATAGGGAGTGGTCGCGTTATGGCTGAGCAACCGATGTTGAAATTTGTGTCTGTGGACCGGGATATGCCCACAAAACGAGATGCGGAACTTCGCAATCAGGATTTTGACGAAATCTATGCCGAATATGCGGCTAAAAAAGCCGAGGAACAGGCCAGTCGTTGCAGTCAGTGTGGCGTGCCTTATTGTCAGACCCATTGCCCGTTGCACAATAACATTCCCGACTGGCTGCGACTGACGGCAGAAGGTCGGCTTGAAGAAGCCTATGCCTTGTCTCAGGCGACCAACACCTTTCCCGAAATCTGTGGACGTATCTGTCCGCAAGACCGTCTTTGCGAGGGCAATTGCGTGATTGAGCAATCCGGTCATGGGACAGTGACGATCGGTGCAATTGAAAAATATATTACTGATACAGCTTGGGAAAAAGGTTGGACGAAAGTCATCAAGCCCAACGTTGAACGTGCTGAATCCGTTGGAATCATTGGGGCTGGCCCCGGTGGGCTTGCAGCCGCAGACCGGCTGCGCCGGGCAGGTGTGCAGGTGACAATCTATGATCGCTATGACCGGGCGGGCGGTCTTTTAACTTATGGAATACCGGGCTTTAAGCTTGAAAAAGATATTGTGCTGAGGCGCAATGATCAACTGCAACAGGGTGGGGTTGAGTTTGTGCTCAATTGCTCGGTCGGTGAGGATATCAGTTTTTCAGATCTGCGCGCAAAACACGATGCGTTGGTGATTGCCACCGGTGTTTACAAAAGCCGCGACCTCGACACTCAAGGCGCCGCCGCGGCAGGCGTGGTGCGGGCGATTGATTATCTGACAGCTTCAAATCGCGTTGGTTTCGGAGATGACGTCCCTGCGTTCGAAAACGGCGACTTAAATGCGGCAGACAAGCGCGTCGTGGTGATCGGTGGTGGTGATACCGCGATGGATTGCGTGCGCAGTGCGATTCGCCAAGGGGCCGTCAGCGTGAAATGCCTGTACCGGCGTGACCGCGCCAATATGCCAGGCAGCCAACGCGAAGTGCAAAACGCCGAAGAAGAAGGCGTCGTGTTTGAATGGCTTGCCGCACCGAACGGATTTGTTGGCGATCCTGTCACGGCAGTGCGCGTGCAAAAGATGCGCCTTGGCGCACCAGACGCCACCGGTCGTCGGTCGCCTGAGGCGATTGAAGGTTCCGAATATGATGAACCTGCCGATCTGGTGATTAAAGCGCTCGGGTTTGAGCCTGAAAACCTACCAAAAATGTGGGATGTTGATGGTTTGGATGTTACCCGTTGGGGCACGGTCAAGGCCGATTTTACCACTGGCAAAACGGCGCTTGATGGGGTGTTTGCCGTGGGAGACATCGTGCGCGGCGCTTCGCTGGTTGTCTGGGCGATCAAAGACGGTCGCGACAGTGCTGACGCGATCTTGGGCTATCTGAACCAGACCCAGCTGATGGCGGCAGAATAAGCCGCGCGCTTTTATCACTTTATCGAAGACCAAAAAATCAACCGTGCTGGGCCTCATGGCAGTGTTACCACGCGGAATTAGGGAGATCGAAATGACCAAATATGATGCTGATTGGGTTGCCGCAGAAACAGCTAAACGCGCATGGATGGCCGAGAACGGCATGTACTCCGAGGCTGAAGAACACGCGTCTTGTGGCGTTGGTCTTGTGGTTTCAATTGATGGACAACCCAGTCGCACAGTTGTCGAACACGGCATTGCCGCGCTCAAGGCGATCTGGCACCGCGGTGCGGTGGATGCGGATGGAAAAACTGGCGACGGCGCGGGTATTCATATCGATATTCCAGTTGGTTTTTTCCAAGACCAGATTCGGCGCACCGGTCACGAACCGCGCGGTGATGAATTATTGGCGGTGGGTCAGGTGTTCTTGCCCCGCCATGATTTTGGGGCACAAGAAACCTGCCGTACCATCGTCGAGACTGAGGTCCTGCGTATGGGCTATTACATCTTTGGCTGGCGCCATGTGCCGGTTGATGTCGAGTGTCTGGGCGAAAAAGCTAATGCCACACGCCCTGAAATTGAACAAATTTTGATCTCAAACTCCAAGGGTGTTGATAAACAAACCTTTGAGCGCGAGCTATACGTGATTCGTCGTCGCATCGAAAAAGCTGCCGCAAATGCTGGCGTGCAAGGGCTTTATATTGCGTCATTGAGCTGTCGGTCGATCATCTACAAGGGTATGATGCTGGCCGAGCAAGTGGCGGTGTTCTATCCCGATTTGATGGATAAGCGCTTCAAATCAGCCTTTGCGATTTATCACCAGCGCTATTCGACCAACACCTTTCCGCAATGGTGGTTGGCGCAACCTTTCCGCATGCTCGCGCACAATGGCGAGATCAATACTCTGAAGGGCAACATCAACTGGATGAAAAGCCACGAGATCAAGATGGCCTCGGCCGAGTTCGGAGCCATGGCAGATGACATCAAGCCAATTATCCCCAACGGCTCGTCAGATTCTGCGGCCCTAGATGCGGTGTTTGAAATGTTGGTGCGTGCTGGGCGCAATGCGCCAATGGCCAAAACCATGCTGATCCCTGAAAGTTGGTCCAAACAGGCGATTGAGTTGCCAGATGCATGGCGTGACATGTATTCTTACTGCAATTCAGTGATTGAACCTTGGGACGGCCCGGCAGCTTTGGCGATGACCGACGGGCGCTGGGTTTGCGCCGGTCTGGATCGCAACGGCCTGCGCCCCATGCGGTATGTGGTGACCGGTGATGGTTTGCTGATCGCAGGATCAGAGGCTGGCATGGTACCCATCGATGAGGCGAATGTCCTTGAAAAGGGCGCGCTTGGCCCGGGTCAATTGCTGTCGGTCGATATGCAGGAAGGTCGTTTGTATCACGACACAGAGATCAAGGATAAATTGGCGGCGAGCCAGCCATTTGGTGAATGGGTCGGGCGGATTACCGAACTGGACAGCGATTTGGCCAAGATCATCGAGGCGCCTATGTTTACGGGCGCCGAGTTGCGCAAGCGACAGATCGCGGCGGGATATTCGATCGAAGAGCTTGAGCAGATCCTTGCACCGATGGCTGAGGACGGCAAAGAAACATTGGCCTCAATGGGCGATGATACCCCCAGCGCCGTGTTGTCAAAAACCTACCGTCCGCTGTCGCATTTCTTCCGTCAGAACTTTTCGCAAGTCACCAATCCCCCGATCGACAGCCTGCGTGAGTTTCGGGTGATGAGCCTTAAGACCCGCTTTGGAAACCTTAAAAACGTACTGGATGAAAGCAGCTCCCAGACCGAAATACTGGTGCTTGACAGCCCGTTTGTCGGCAATGCGCAATGGGATGAGTTGACACGCCATTTTAATGCAGACCTGGCCGAGATCGATTGTACCTTCCCCGCGGATGCCAGTCCCAATGCATTGCAGGTCGCCTTGGCCCGCATTCGCGCCGAGGCAGAAGATGCGGTGCGTTCGGGCGTGGGGCATCTGGTGCTGACTGACCATCATTCTGATTCTGAAAAAGTGTCCATGCCGATGATCCTTGCGACATCAGCGGTACACAGCCATCTGACCACCAAGGGACTGCGGACGTTTTGTTCGCTGAACGTGCGGGCGGCTGAATGTGTCGATCCGCATTATTTTGCCGTGCTGGTGGGTGCAGGCGCCACGGTGGTCAACGCCTATCTGGCTGAGGATTCTCTGGCGCAGCGCATCGATCGTGGCTTGTTGGATGGTCCGCTGACCGAGGTGGTCAACCGCTATAAGACAGCGATCGATCAGGGTCTGTTAAAGATTATGGCCAAGATGGGTATTTCCGTGGTGTCTTCTTACAGGGGCGGGCTGAACTTTGAAGCTATTGGTCTGTCGCGGGCGATGTGTGCGGAATATTTTCCCGGTATGACCAGCCGGATCTCGGGTATTGGTGTCAGTGGTATCCAGAATAAAGCGAAAGAGATCCATGCCCTTGGATGGACAAGCGGTACCGACGTGTTGCCGATTGGCGGTTTTTACAAATCGCGCCGGACTGGTGAGACCCATGCCTGGCAGGCCCAGACCATGCACATGATGCAATCGGCCTGTAATTCGGCCAGTTATGAGCTGTGGAAAAAATATGCCGGCCGCATGCAGGCCAGTCCACCCATCCATCTGCGCGATCTGATGGATTTCAAAGCTTTGGGTGCTCCGGTGCCATTGGAAGAGGTCGAAAGCATCACCGCGATCCGCCAGCGGTTTGTCACGCCAGGTATGAGCCTTGGAGCGCTGAGCCCAGAGGCGCATAAAACCCTCAACGTGGCGATGAACCGGATTGGGGCGAAATCCGACAGCGGCGAAGGCGGTGAAGATCCTGCGCATTTTGTGCCAGAACCCAACGGTGACAACCCCTCTGCCAAGATCAAACAGGTGGCGTCGGGACGCTTTGGTGTGACGGCGGAATATCTCAACCAATGCGAAGAGCTGGAGATCAAAGTCGCACAGGGTGCAAAGCCAGGCGAAGGCGGACAATTGCCCGGAATGAAGGTCACCGATCTGATTGCGCGGTTGCGTCATTCGACCAAAGGGGTCACGTTGATTTCCCCACCTCCGCATCACGATATTTATTCCATCGAAGATCTGGCGCAGCTGATTTACGATCTGAAACAGATCAACCCGCGTTGCAAAGTGACAGTAAAGCTGGTGGCAGCCTCTGGTGTTGGCACGATTGCAGCGGGTGTGGCCAAAGCCAAAGCTGACGTGATCCTGATTTCAGGTCATAACGGTGGCACCGGCGCGTCGCCGGCAACCTCGATCAAATTTGCCGGCCTGCCATGGGAAATGGGTCTGACTGAGGCGCATCAGGTGCTGGCGATGAACAATCTGCGCGGGCGGGTGACGCTGCGCACAGATGGCGGGCTGCGCACGGGCCGCGATATCGTGATGGCGGCGATGATGGGCGCCGAAGAATACGGTATCGGCACTGCTGCCTTGATCGCGATGGGCTGTATCATGGTACGCCAATGCCAGTCCAACACTTGTCCGGTCGGAGTGTGTACGCAAAATCAAGAGCTGCGCGACAAGTTCACCGGCTCTGCAGATAAGGTGGTCAACCTGATCACGTTCTATGCCCAAGAGGTCCGTGAGATCTTGGCTTCGATTGGTGCGCGGTCTCTCAGTGATGTGATCGGGCGGGCAGATCTGCTGTCGCAGGTCAGTCGTGGGGCGGATAACCTTGATGATTTGGACCTCAATCCGCTGTTGATCAAGGTCGATGGGTCCAACAAGCTGGTCTATGATCGCAGCAAAACCCGCACCGAGGTTCCCGATACGCTGGATGCTGAAATTGTTTCTGATGCGGCGCGGTTTCTCAATGATGGTGAAAAAATGCAGCTGTCTTATGCAGTGCAAAACACCCATCGGACGGTGGGAACGCGGGTCTCGAGCCATATCGTGAAAAAATTCGGGATGAATAACAGTCTCCAAGACAATCATCTGACGATCAAGCTGTCTGGCAGCGCTGGCCAGTCGCTTGGAGCTTTTGCAACCCGTGGGCTAAAGCTTGAGGTGTCAGGTGATGCCAACGATTATGTTGGTAAAGGCCTGTCTGGTGGGATGATTGTGGTGCGGCCGGCTTTGGCAAGCCGTTTGGTTGCGGCTCAGAATACGATTATCGGAAACACAGTGCTCTATGGGGCAACCGCGGGGTATCTGTTTGCTGCCGGCCGCGCTGGCGAAAGATTTGCGGTGCGTAATTCTGGTGCGCATGTGGTGATCGAGGGCTGTGGCTCAAACGGGTGCGAGTATATGACTGGCGGTGTCGCGGTTATCCTTGGATCTATAGGTGCCAACTTTGGGGCGGGCATGACCGGTGGTATGGCCTATCTGTATGATCCCGATGGTGTTGCAACCTCGCGTCTGAACATGGAAACGCTGGTGAGTTGCCCAGTGACGGTCTCTCATTGGCAAGACCAGTTGAAGGAATTGACCGAGCGCCATGCCACGGAAACTGGCAGTGAACGCGCATCGGATATTTTGCAAAACTGGGATCTTGAACTCTCTAAATTTATCCAGATTTGTCCTAAGGAAATGCTTAATAAAATGACCCATCCCTTGGAGATTGCGGAGATGTCCATTCCAGCTGAATAACCTTACAGGCACCCCGGATAATTGCTTTGGGGGTGCCGTATTTTTTTTGTTGGCTTTTATAAGGCTGCGGTGACGTTTATAAAAGAAATTATGTCACAAGAACCGGCCCCAGCGCCTGACGAGGCGCCCTTGCTATTATCGTTGTTGCGGCATGGGCTGCAGTCATTTCTAATTGTGATAATTGGCGGGAGTATTGCCGTTGTTTTTCTGCTAAATTGGGTGAACCCGACGACGACCTATTACATTTGGCAAGAAAAGCAACGGCTTGGAAATGTCGAGGCCCTTTGGACCCCAATGGACGACATTGCGCCGGTTTTGGCGCGATCGGTTGTTGCGGCAGAAGACGCGAATTTCTGTCTGCACTGGGGTTTTGACCTTGCGGCGATTCGTACCGCGCTTGCCGATGGCGGCCGAAGGGGCGCATCGACGCTAACCCAACAAACCGTTAAAAATGTATTTTTATGGCCAGCGCGCAGCTGGGTGCGCAAGGCGTTTGAGGCGATTTTAACGCCCTTGGTCGAGGTGTTGTGGCCTAAAAAGAGGATAGTAGAAATTTATCTCAATGTTGCCGAGTTTGGCACGGGTGTGTTCGGGGTTCACGCCGCCTCGCAGTATTATTTCAGGGTTGAGCCAAAAAACCTTACGGCGGTTCAGGCGGCGAGGCTTGCAGCAATATTGCCATCGCCAAAAACACGTTCGGCCTCTCAACCCACATCTTATGTGCGCGCGCGCGCTGTTGCCATCGCAGATGGTGCGGCAACTATTCTTAAGGATCAAAGATCAGCCTGTTTCGAGGATTGAAAACTTTTGGTTTGCAGGGCATTGATGGGGCAGAATAAAAAAAAGTGGAATCTCCGCCCGATGGCCCGTCTTTATCATATCGCAATGTCCCCCTACTGTCGCAAGGTCCGCCTGATATTGGCCGAGAAGCGCATCGAGTGTGAATTGATTGAGGAGCGCTATTGGGAACGGGACCCCAGCTTTCTGCGGCGCAACCCCGCTGCAAAAGTTCCGGTTTTGGAAATTGACGGAAAGATCATGTCCGAGAGTGCCGCGATCTGCGAATATCTTGAAGAAAAATATCCCAATCCGTCGCTTATGCCAGTTGATATTCACCAACGCTATGAGGTCCGGCGTCTTGTGGGGTGGTTTGATGATAAATTTCACCGCGATGTGACCTCTAAGCTGGTCTATGAACGGGTGACTAAAAAGATCATGGGGCAAGGCTATCCCGATAGTAAGAACGTCAAGGATGGCGCAAAAAAGATAAAATATCATCTTGATTATATTGCATGGCTGTTGGAGCAAAGGAGCTGGCTGGCTGGCGATTTGATGAGCTTGGCAGATTTTGCGGCTGCAGCGCATCTTTCGGCGCTGGATTATATATCTGATGTTGATTGGCATCGGTCCAAAGCCCTCAAGGATTGGTATGCCAAGATCAAATCTCGCCCGGCCTTCCGCTCGATTCTGGCTGACCAAGTTCCGGGCTTCCCACAGCCGTCGCATTATGCTGATTTGGATTTTTAACGCTCAGAGTCTAGCATAGGCCCATGGCACCTTTGACGCTCAAAAATCGTTTGATTGATCAGGCAAAAGATCAAGGATTTTCCGCCTGCCGCCTATGCCGCCCGTGGGATGTGCCACAGGTGCCCGAACAGTTGGCGTCTTTTCTGGCGCGGGGCTATCACGGCCAGATGTCCTGGTTAGAAGAGCGGACCCATTGGCGCGCAGCCCCGCAGGTCCTGTGGCCGGCGGCGCGCACGGTGATTATGTTGGCCGAAAGCTATACGCCAAAGCATGATCCGCGTGATACTCTCGCACAGCCCGAGACGGGTGCCATCTCGGTCTATGCCCAAAACCGCGACTACCATGATACGGTTAAAAAGCGGCTCAAACGGCTGGCACGCTGGTTGATTGCCGAGGGTGGCGGCGAGGTGAAAGTCTTTGTTGACACTGCCCCAGTGCCAGAAAAGCCACTCGGGCAGGCAGCGGGGCTGGGCTGGCAAGGCAAACATACCAATCTTGTCAGCCGCGACCTCGGCAACTGGTTTTTCATTGGCTCGGTTTTCACAACGCTCGATCTGCCGGTGGATGCAGCCGAGGTTGATCACTGTGGATCGTGCCGCGCCTGCCTGACCGCCTGTCCGACAGAGGCGTTTCCGGCACCCTATCAATTGGACGCAAGGCGCTGTATTTCGTACTTAACGATCGAGCATAAAGGCCCAGTTGATTTGGGCTTGCGGGAAAAAATGGGCAATCGAATCTATGGCTGTGATGATTGTCTAGCGGCCTGTCCATGGAATAAATTTGCCGTGACGGCACAAGAAATTCGTTATCATGCGCGTGATGACCTGGTGGCTCCGGCTTTAGCAGATCTGGCTGTCTTGGATGATGCGCAGTTTCGCACAAAGTTTTCAGGCAGTCCGATCAAACGCATTGGTCGCGATCGCTTTGTGCGCAATGTACTGTATGCAATTGGCAATTCTGGACAGGGCAGATTGCGTGCGGTTGCCCAAAGCCTTTGTGCTGATCCGGATCTGGCGGTGGCAGACGCTGCCCGCTGGGCGGTTGAGCGACTTACAAAATGACGTAAATGGGCTGGCACGGGGCGATGCACAGGGTACATATGTCACAAGCAGATAGATGGAGGCAGCGCATGGCGGTGTTGTTAGGGGTTGATACCGGTGGAACCTATACTGACGCGGTTCTGGTGGAAGATGATAAAACGGTACTTGCCAGTGCAAAATCCCTGACGACCCGAAGCGATCTGGCGCAGGGAATCGGCGCGTCTGTTGCGGCGGTGATCGACCGCGCAGGTGTTGATCCCGCGTCTATCGCCATGGCGGCGCTGTCAACCACTCTGGCAACCAACGCGCTGGTAGAAGGGCACGGCGGTCGTGTGGCGCTGGTCTATATCGGGTTTAATAGAAAAGATCTTGCCACACATGGTTTGACTGATGCTCTTGCGGGTGATCCGTTGATCGTTTTAGAGGGCGGGCATACACACGCCGGTGTCGAAGCCGCCCCTTTGGACGGTGTGGCGCTGTCTGACTGGCTGGCGGGTCTTGTGGGGGTGTCGGCCTTTGCGGTGGCCAGCCAGTTTGGCACCCGCA
Source organism: Rhodobacteraceae bacterium UBA1957 (assembly GCA_002336405.1). Lineage (GTDB taxonomy): Bacteria > Pseudomonadota > Alphaproteobacteria > Rhodobacterales > Rhodobacteraceae > CPC320. The sequence goes on along the minus strand of DDEJ01000009.1, from coordinate 21,969 downwards.
ATCCCGCGCATGAATTAAAAGCAGCCGAGATCATTCGCGCGGCCACCGGTGCGCCGGTGTCGTGCTCGCATCATTTGTCGGCAAAACTGAACGGGCCCAAGCGGGCGTTGACTGCGCTGTTAAACGCTCGGCTAATCGGTATGATTGACCGCCTGATCGGACGGGCGCAGGACGCTTTGATCGCATCAGGCGTCAACGCGCCTTTGATGGTGGTGCGTGGTGATGGGGCTTTGATTTCAGCAGCCATGGCGCGGGAGCGGCCGATTGAGACGATCCTCAGCGGGCCGGCGGCCTCGATTGTTGGCGCGCGCTGGCTGACCGGGGCTGAGCATGCGCTGGTGTCTGATATCGGGGGCACCACGACCGATATTGCGGTTCTACGCGACGGGCGGCCGACAATTGATCCGGCAGGCGCGCAGGTCGGGCCTTACCGGACAATGGTTGAGGCGGTTGCAATGCGCACCAGTGGATTGGGGGGCGACAGCGAGGTGCATTTCATTGCTGAGGGGTTGAAAAGCGGGGTGACGCTTGGGCCGCGGCGGGTGTTGCCGGTGAGCCTGTTGGCGGTTGAGGCATCCGATATCGTTCATGCGACATTGGAGCGGCAACTTGGCAATCCTATATCGGCTGAGTATGACGGCTGTTTCGTACGGCGGGTTAGCCACAGCTCGGCAGAGGATCCCCAAGATGGGCGGATAGACGGGTTGGAAGCTCGCGACGCGGCGGTTCTGACACGGATAGGTGACGGGGTTCAGCCGCTTGATGCTGTCTTGAATACGCGCCTCGAAACCCGCTCTTTGCAGCGCTTGCTGGCGCGCGGCTTGGTGCAACTGTCCAGCGTGACACCGTCAGATGCCAGTCATGTGCTGGGGCTGGCAACCTTTTGGGATTGCGCCGCAGCGCGTAAAGCGCTGCAGTTATTCGGGCGTCGCCGTGCCGGGGCCGGCGAGAGTTTTGCCAAAGATCCGGTTGTTATGGCCAGAGCCATTGTTGATCAACTGACCCGGCAAACTGAATTGGCGCTGTTAGAGACCGCCTTTGATGCGGAAGAAACCCCGTTTGGGCTGTCAGGGGCGCAACTGGCTCAGCATGTTCTGATGCAAAGGGGGCTTGACGGACACCGTGGTCTACTGGCGCTGAATACAGGCTTAAACGTGCCAGTGATCGGGCTTGGTGCCTCGGCCAGCACTTATTATCCAGCGGTTGGGGCGCGGCTTGGTTGCGAGATGATACTGTCCCGGCATGCCGGGGTTGCCAATGCCATCGGCGCGGTTGTCGGCCGGGTGACATTGCGTAAAACTGGGGTTGTGACATCGCCCTCAGAGGGATGTTTTCGGGTGCATTTTGAAACTGGGCCACAAGATCTTGCCGATGCCGAGACAGCGATGGCGCTCTTGGAAGACCGCTTGCGCGATGCGGTTGCTGAGGCGGCGCTGACGGCAGGGGCTGGTGACATACAAATCACAGCCCAGCGTGACATTCGCCGGGCGCACACACAGGCCCGCGAGGTCTTTCTTGAGGCCACAATACAGGTCGAAGCCAGTGGTCGCCCGCGTATTGCCTGCGCGCAGGTGCGCGGTTGATTTGTGCTGGTTATTTTCATCCGCCGGCTTGGGTTTGGCACCGAAAGACCGAGTGCGATGGTTTGCGGAGTAGGTGCTGTGGTTGGCGGCAAGGCGACAATAGATCACAATCAATTGATCTGGATGAAAGAAACCTTTGACTTTTGCCCGTCTGCTCCATCTTAACTAATGACAGGTTTTACGAGGTTACTATGGCAAAATACGAAAAAAACCACGACGTGATTTCAGCTTTGGATGAAGAGGCTTTCTGGGTCACCCAAAAAAGTGGCACAGAGCGTGCCGGAACCGGAAAATATCTCAACAACAAAGATCCCGGTCTTTATGTCGATATTGTTTCTGGCGAGCCGTTATTTACCTCATCGGACAAATTTGATAGCCGCTGTGGCTGGCCCAGCTTTACCAAGCCGGTCACGCAAGATTTCGTGACCGAGCTGCGCGACAGTACGCACGGCATGGTCCGCACCGAGGTGCGCAGTACCCATGGCGACAGTCACTTGGGACATGTGTTCCCCGATGGCCCGAGGCACCGCGGCGGACTGCGTTATTGTATAAACTCTGCCAGCCTGCGGTTTATTCCGCGTGATGATATGGTGGCGGAAGGCTATGGTGACTATATAACCAAAGTGGAGGATTTGTAATGGAGCGCGCAGTTTTTGCCGGAGGTTGTTTCTGGGGCATGCAGGATTTGATCCGGCGCCGTCCGGGGGTGAGCTTGACACGGGTGGGGTACACTGGCGGCACGGTGCCCAATGCAACCTATGAAAAGCTGAAACGTGGCAATACCGGCCATGCCGAATCTATTGAGGTTTTTTTTGACCCTGCCAAGCTCAGCTACCGCCAATTGCTAGAGTTCTTTTTTCAGATCCACGATCCGTCAACCCCGGACCGCCAAGGTAATGACCGCGGCAGCTCTTATCGATCTGAGATTTTCTATGTCAATGCGGCGCAAAAAGAGACCGCAACACAAGTGATTTCCGACGTCAACGCCAGTGGTAAGTGGCCCGGGCGCGTCACCACGAAAATGTCCAAAGCTGGGGATTTTTGGCAAGCCGAGCCGGCGCATCAAGATTACTTAGAACGGGTTCCAAATGGGTACACTTGCCACTACATTCGGCCTGATTGGGTGCTTGCCTAACGCGATTGATACTTGCAGGATCGTTGCGATGTTTGGGACCTACCTTTAAAGGGAGACCCCAATGGCGTCGGCGCGTGGCATATTATACAAGCTCATTTCGGTTGCGATGTTCATCATCATGTCCGCGCTGATCAAAGCAACCTCAGCTGACATACCGCCTGGAGAAGCGGTATTCTTTCGGTCATTTTTTGCGTTGCCGGTCATTTTTATCTGGCTTTTGATGCGTGGCAATCTGCGCACTGGCTTGCGTGTGATCTCGCCCATCGGGCATTTCTGGCGTGGCTTTGCCGGGACGGCGGCGATGGGGCTTTTTTTTACAGGTTTGGGTTTGTTGCCACTGCCTGAGGTGACCGCGATCAGCTATGCGGCACCATTGCTTACGGTGGTTTTTGCCGCGATGTTTCTGGGTGAGACAGTACGGGCGTTTCGCCTTGCCGCAGTGGGACTGGGCTTGGCGGGGGTGATGATCATTTTATCGCCAAGGCTGACAGTATTGTCTGGACCAGAGGCCGAGATTGCCACGACTTTGGGTGCAATACTGGTTTTGACCGGCGCGGTATTTTCAGCTTTGGCGCAGGTCTATCTGCGAAAATTGGCGCCCATTGAGGAAATTTCGGCAATTGTCTTTTACTTTACGATCACCTCGACGTCGCTGTCGTTGTTAACCATCCCCTTTGGCTGGGTTCTGCCGTCGCCGCAGCAGGCAGCTTTGTTGATTTCGGCGGGGTTGCTTGGTGGGTTGGGCCAGATTTTTCTGACCTCATCCTATCGGTTTGCGGAAGCCTCGGTTGTGGCGCCGTTTGACTACGCCTCGATGCTGGGCGCGTTGATTATTGGGTATTTCATATTTGACGAAATCCCCGGTGCCACCATGATGTTTGGAGTTGTTTTAGTAATTTGCGCAGGCATTTTGATTATCTGGCGCGAGCGGCAACTGGGTTTGCAGCGCGGCCGCGCACGCGGCGGGATGACGCCTCAAGGGTGACCCTTGTATTGCGTGGATGGTGCCAATGTCAGACCCGATGTGCCTATCGCTTGCACAGTTGTCTTACCTAGTGAAAAATCGGTTCTGGTTGGGGGGCAGGTGCCATCATCGCATCACAGCTGCGCGTCATAGATTTCAATGCACTTGCAACCTGAAAAGCGAGGCAAGCCGCAACTGAGGCCACTTGAGCGTTGACCATAACCGAGGCCAACAGCATCGCGTCCTCGTGGTCATTTTCAGCGGCGCTGGCAATCATTGTTGCAAAGCAGGATTCGTCGGCCCCAATGCAGCGGCACTCAAGCGCATGCCGCATCAGTGGCCGACGCCCGTTTTGCACAATCAATTGTGTCAGCCTTGACAGCGCAGCATAAGCATCATTGCCTTGCTCAACACCCAAGCCGATACGGAAATCGCCATTTATCTTCGCCTGTGCATCAGGACCTTCGCACCAAAGCCGCAGATAGAGCACGGCACTGGCCTCAATTGGGGTCAAATCGTGCAGATGGCCAACAGCCGCTGCACCACGTTGAGAAGCAGCCTGGCTCATTTTGTCAAAATCAATTTGCCACTGCGGGTAATGCGTAGGTTGTAAATTTGTTCCGACAGCACGATTTGGGCTTCTTGCCCACCTTGGGTTAATTCTTCGGCCTGATACGTTGGTAATTTTTTAGTAACGGGCTGCGCGACATCGCGCAAAATATTGCGTTCGAGCATCAGTTTCTCTCCTGTGCGGTAAAGGGGGTCAGGAACCATTCCATGCCCATAGTTTCCGGTTGGGGGCGGTCAAAAAACATGACAAGCCAGTCACGTGGGTCCAACGGAGGGTCTCTCAGAATGGTCTTATTTATTTCTTTGATTTCCGGTGCCTGGTGCATTCTCGAAGTCCTAATGTTAGAGATACATTCGGGCTACCGTCTCAAAACAGAGATACTTTGCTAGAATATCCTATATCTGACTAAAAGGCTAAGAAATGTCAAGTGGGAAGTGAATATGTGAATTATACCTGTTTTCAAAGGTCTTTTAAGGCTAAGCCTACATAGGCTGGATGGAGCAGATGGCGCCGGAAAGGCGCTGCTGGAAAGCGGTTGGGAATCGTTTTTAACGCGGCGGGATAGGGGTGCCGACTGGCTTTGTTCTGTAACAGGTCTGCCAGAATGGCACCGGCATAACTGCCCATTGCGATCCCATTTCCATGCCAGGCAAATCCAGCAAAAGCACCGCTCAAACCCGGTACGGGTCCGATATAGGGGGTTAAGTTGCGGGTTAGACAGACCAGCCCCGACCAGTGATCAGTGATTTCGACGTCGGCCCAGGCGGGAAACATCTGGCGAAAATCTGCCTTGATCTTGCGCGCTGCCGCCTTATTTGCGCGGGCGGTTGCAAAAATACCGCCGCGCATCCCGAACAAAAAGCGCCCATCGGGCATGAGGCGGAAATAATGTAGCAGTTCGCGGCTGTCAAACGCCATTTGAAGGCTGGTCCAGCCCTGTGCCGCCTGCTCGCTGGCTGTCAGCGGCCGGGTCACAATAATACTTGATTGAACAGGCAAATACCGGCCGCGCATCCAATCTGGCAAATGATCCGAAGAATAGCCGTTGGTGGCAAAAATGACTTTTTCTGCGGTGATTTGGCCTTGCGGTGTGTTCAGGCTGAACGCCTGATTTTTTTGCAGTTTGGTGACCGGACTATTGGCAAAGACTTTGGCCCCGGCGCTCTGTGCGGCACATAATAGGCCATTTGCGTATTTGCGGGGATTGAGGGCAAAACCAATCGGAATGGTCATTGCGCCGTGAAATGGACCTGTCATGCCATGGGCGCTCAGATGCGGAGCGCTGATATAGTGGGCCTCGACGCCATAATCATTTTTGATGTCAATGGCTTGCCGGCGCAGCGCCGTCATATCTTGCGGGCGGTGGGCCAAAACTGTTTCACCGTTTGAATGGCAATCCGCTTTGATGCCATGGCGAGTAATCAAATCTGCGACACAGGTAACGGCGGCTTTCTCGCTGCGCCGAAAGGCAGTTTTGCCCGCATTGCCAAAGCGGGTGACAAGCGTTTTATCACTGGCTTTTGCGCCCCCCAGACAGCAAAAGCCGCCATTGCGCCCAGAGGCCCCCCAAAAGGGCGTTTCGGCGTCGACAACCGCCACCTCAGCCCCGTCCTGTGCCAGATGTAATGCGGCCGATAGTCCAGTATAGCCGGCGCCAATGACCGCCACATCCACTTTGCGTGATCCGCTCAACGGTGGGAGTTGCGGCAAGGGGACAGACCGGTCCCAAAAGCAATTTTTGATGGGTTCGGGCCCGTAGGCATAGTCTTCGTAAAGGCGCTTCATTCCTGTCCACGCTCTGCGGCTTGTTCTTCGCGGTGCCGGCGCAGGCTGGCCCGTTTGGATGTTACAGAGGCGCTGATGACGCCGATGGTGACCACTGCGATCATCAGGGTGGACAGGGCGTTAATTTCCGGGCTGACACCAAGTCGGACGGCAGAGAAGATTTTAATTGGCAGGGTGGTTGCCGAGGGCCCGGCGGTAAAGCTGGCAATCACCAGATCGTCCAGCGACAGTGTAAAGGCCAACAGCCAGCCTGAAATCACCGCCGGTGCGATAATCGGCAATGTCACAAGGCGAAACGCCTCAAACGACGAACACCCCAGATCTAGAGCGGCCTCTTCCAACGCGCGATCGAAACTGACCAGCCGCGCCGAGACAACGACTGAGACGTAGCACATTGAAAACGTGGTGTGGGCCAGAATGATCGTCAGCACCCCGCGGTCAAGCCCAATCCCAATAAACAAAAGCAGCAGAGATAGGCCGGTTATAACCTCTGGCATTACCAAGGGGGCATAGATCATCCCCGAAAACAGCACCCGTCCCCGAAACCGTCCGCCGCGCACCAGAACATAGGCTGCCATCGTGCCCAACACTGTGGCCAGACAAGAGGACATAAGTCCCACTTTGATTGTGACCCAAGCTGCATCAAGAAAGGCTTCGTTCTGGAACAACTTGCTGTACCATTTGGTGGAAAACCCCGCCCAGACGGTCACCAGCTTGGACGCATTGAATGAATAGATGACCAAAATGACCATTGGCAGATATAAAAACGCAAAACCCAGCGTCAAAGACGTGACATTGAACCAACTCATTCGTCTCATGTGTCGGCCTCGCGCTGGTTCTGCTGGTTGCGTTGGAACAGCAATATCGGGATGATCAAAATCACCAGCAGCACAATCGCCACCGCCGAGGCCACTGGCCAATCACGATTTGAGAAAAACTCTTCCCATAGAATTTTCCCGATCATCAGTGTTTTTGATCCTCCAAGCAATGACGGGATCACAAATTCGCCCAGGGCGGGAATGAAGACCAAAAAGCAGCCGGCGATGATGCCGTTTTTCGCCAATGGCACAGTGACCAGCCAGAACGCCACAAGGCGAGAGCAGCCAAGGTCTTCGGCGGCTTCCAGCAGGGATTCGTCAAGCTTTTCCAAAATCGAATAGATGGGCAAAACCATGAATGGCAGATAGGTATAAACGATGCCGATATAGACCGCCGTTGGTGTGTTCAGGATCATCAAAGGCGTGTTTATTACCCCCAGCCAGAGTAGTAATTGATTTATCAAACCCTCTTGGCTCAGTAACCCCATCCAAGCATAGACCCGGATCAGAAAACTGGTCCAAAACGGTAAGATTACCAACATAAGCAGCGTCGGCTGCCATTCGGTCGCTGCGCGTGCCATGCCATAAGCGAGAGGAAAGCCCACCAACAGGGTGATTATGGTTGAAAGTGTGGCGATTTTTAGGCTGGATAGGTATGCCTTCCAATACAGGTCGTCAGTTGTCAGAAAGATATAGTTCTCTATGTCTAACTGAGACAGAAATTCTACAACCCCGGCCCAGCCCGCGCTCAGATCAAGATAGGGGCTATAGGGGGGGATTGAGAGTGCATATTCCGACAGTGAAATTTTCATCACGATCAGAAACGGCACCAGAAATAGCGCCACAAGCCAAAGGTATGGAATTGCAATCAAGGTCAGGCGGCGCATATCAACCCTCCAATAAAATGCCGCCTGTGGCGGACCAACTCAGCCATACCGTATCTTCCCAAGTGAACTTGCGGCGGGCAATTCGGCGAGTGTTTGCGGTTTGTGCCTTGAGCATCTGCCCATTGGGTAATTTTACGTGATAGGTCGAGATATTACCGAGATATGCGATGTCAATAATCTGCCCTTGCACGATATTGGCCCTGTCATCTGACGCCTCTGGCCGGTCAGACCAGATTGATATCTTTTCAGGGCGAATGGCGAAATGCACGCTTTGGTTTTTGTTGAAATTACGGGTGCTTGTGCCGATAATTGGCGGCTGCCCCTCTGCCCAATTGATATGAACTCGGTCTCCTCGCAGATCTGCGCGGCCTTGGATGATATTCACATCTCCAATGAAATCAGCCACATAGACAGAGTTTGGTGCCTCATAGATGCGGTCGGGCGTGTCCACCTGAATCAAGCGGCCCTCATCCATCACGGCAACTCGGCTGGCAACCGTCATCGCCTCTTCCTGATCGTGGGTGACAATGACAAAGGTCGTGCCGGTCGTTTCCTGAATATCCATCAACTCAAATTGCGTGTCCTGACGCAGTTTTTTATCAAGCGCCCCCAGCGGTTCGTCCAGCAGCAACAGCTTGGGGGCTTTTGCCAAAGATCGGGCCAAGGCCACCCTCTGGCGCTGTCCTCCCGATATTTGATGGGGTTTACGGCGCGCAAATTTTTCCAACCGGGTCAGTCTGAGCATTTCGTCTACTCGGTCCGTCAAAAGGTCTTTAGCCATGCCTTCGCGGCGCAGGCCAAAGGCAATATTTTCCCAGACCGACAGATGCGGAAACAGCGCATAGGATTGAAACATCATATTCACGGCCCGCTTGTTCGGGGGTACTGGACCGATATCGTCACCCGCCAGTCGGATGGTTCCAGCTGAGGGGGGCTCAAAGCCCGCAAGCATCCGCATCATGGTGGTTTTGCCGCAGCCTGATGGGCCGAGTAGGGCGAAAAATTCACGTTCAAATATATCGAGACTAAGATTATCAATTGCGACAAAACTTCCAAAGTTTTTGGTCACGTTCTGAAACTGTATCAAAGGTTTCTCATCGGGATCTGCCCAAGGAGAAAACAGACCTCCTGCGGAGGGTTGTGCCATTTACGATATCCATTTTATAAAAAGGTCCGCGCCGGTTGGGCGCAGACCCGTTTCTAAACTTCTCAAGATTGGTTACACACCAGATTTGATTTTTGTCCACATGCGGGTCACGACCCGCTGTATTTTTGGGCTGTAAGGGCGCGTGGTGAACAGGTTCTCAAGCGTTGCTGCATCTGGATAAATCGCCGGATCGCCGATGACATCCTCCTCAAGCAGCGGCTGTGAGGCGGCGTTGCCATTGGCATAATACACATAGTTCGACGCATCAGCCATATTCTGGGCGTTCATGATGAAGTTTAAAAACACATGTGCACCGTCTGGATTTGGCGCATCTGTTGGGATGGCCATTTGGTCAAACCACATCTGCGCACCCTCTGTGGCGGCATTATAGGCGATCTCAACGCCGTTTCCGGCCTCAGCAGCGCGATCACGCGATTGCAGGATATCGCCTGACCAACCCACGGCGACGCAGATATCACCATTGGCCAGCGCATTGATATATTCCGAACTGTGGAATTTCTGAATGTGCGGCCGGATGGCCATAAACGCTTCTTCCGCCTTGGCGATAACCTCTGGGTCATGGCTGTCTGGGTTTTCTCCGAGATACTGTAACGCCATTGGGATCATTTCGGACGGCGCGTCTAGAAAATGCACGCCACATTCGGCCAGTTTGGCCATATTCTCTGCCTTGAATACCAGATCAAGCGACGTGATCGGTGCATCTTCGCCCAAAAGTTCGGTGACTTTTCCCACGTTCACGCCAATGCCGGTGGTGCCCCACATATAGTTAATTGAGTAGGCGTTGTCGGGATCGTATTGTTCTGTGCGGTCTGTCACCACATCCCACATATTGGCGATGTTGGGCAATTTCGCCATATCCAGTTTCTGGAAGGCACCGGCACTGATCTGGCGCTGCAGGAAGGTTCCCGACGGCACAACCACGTCATACCCAGAGCCCCCGGCAAGCATTTTGGTTTCTAACAATTCGTTGCTGTCAAACACATCGTAAATCAGGTTCAGACCGGTATCGGCTGTGAATTTTGCCAGCAGAGCCTCATCGATATAGTCAGACCAGTTATAGACCCGGACGTCATCGGCGAGCGCAGATCCGGCCAGCAAGGCGAGTGCGGCGGTTGCGGGAATTAGGTGGTGTTTCATTTCAGTCTCCTGTTGGATCTTGCGGCATTCATTGAGCCATATGCAACATTTGATCAAATGCTGCGCTGGATGGCAACAAATAATGTTTCCATGTGGTGGTGGATCTGGCAAGTGGTATGATAGATGATGATAAATAAAGCAAATCTGAGGGCAGGGACGGGGCGATGATAAAGCCGCAAAAAAATGGTGCTGGTTTGCCGACGCACGAGCTTGTCTATCGGCAATTGCGCGATATGGTCTTGTTCGGGGACTTGGTGCCGGGGCAAGCCGTGACCATTCAGGGGCTGACCCAGTATTTATCGGCAGGTATGACGCCGGTTCGGGAAGCCTTGCGGCGGCTGATTGCCGAGGGGGCACTGGAGGCGCAGGGCAACCGGCGGATTAGCGTGCCGCGGTTGACCCGCGCCAATGTCGACGAATTGATATTTGCCCGCCAGGCGATCGATCCAAAGCTTGTTTTTATGGCAACATCTAATATTACCAAGGCGAATATGGCTGCGTTGACAGTGGCGGATGCAGCGCTGGATAATGCGATTTTCACGGGGGATATTCAGGGGTATCTCCGGCATAATTATAGCTTCCATTACATGCTGTACGACATGGCCGACGCACCGATTTTGCGCTCAGTGGCGCTGCGTATGTGGCTGCAATTTGGCCCGTCCTTGCGGGTTGTCTGTGGTCGGGTGGGCACTCAAAATCTGGTTGATGAACATAAAGAGGTGTTGTTGGCAATGGCTGCGGGGGATGCCGAGCGGGCCGCAAATGCGATCCGTTCTGATGTCCTACAGGGAATGGAACAGGTGCGTCGGACCTTTGATACCTCGGATTAAGATAGGTGATTCGATTGACATTTTATAATTTGATCATATTTTAAAGTCACCGGCATCTGCATTGTGGCTCGGTCGGTTTTGGCTCTTTTGAAAGGCTCTGAAATGAATTTGATGACGAATCACATGCCAACCGCTGAGTTGCAGGCACTGGACGCTGCCCATCACATGCACCCTTTCAGCGCACAGGCGGAATTGGCCGAGAAGGGTGCGCGGGTGATCAAATCAGCCGAAGGTGTCTATCTCACAGACAGTGACGGCAACAGGTTTCTGGATGCGATGGCGGGGCTGTGGTGTGTCAACATAGGGTACGGCCGCGGTGAATTGGCCGACGTCGCTGCGCGCCAGATGCGCGAACTGCCATATTACAACACGTTTTTCCAAACCACCCATGTGCCGGCTATCGCGCTTTCGGCCAAATTGGCCGAGCTTGCTCCGGGCGATCTGAACCATGTGTTTTATGCAGGATCGGGGTCTGAAGCAAATGACACCAATATCCGCATGGTACGGCATTATTGGGCGATGCAGGGCGCGCCAGATAAAAATATTATCATCAGCCGCAAAAATGCATATCACGGCTCGACCCTTGGTGGCGCCTCTTTGGGAGGCATGTTGCCGATGCATGAACAAGGTGGCCTGCCAGTGCCCAATATCCACCACATCAACCAACCCAACTGGTGGGCTGAGGGCGGTGATATGAGCCCAGAAGCCTTCGGTCTGGCCCGCGCGCAAGAATTGGAGCAGGCGATCCATGATTTGGGCGAACATCGCGTTGCCGCCTTTATTGCCGAACCTATCCAAGGCGCCGGGGGTGTCATTGTGCCCCCTGACAGTTATTGGCCCGAAATACAGCGGATTTGTGATCAATACGATATTTTGCTGATTGCCGACGAGGTGATCTGTGGGTTTGGCCGCACCGGTAATTGGTTTGGCAGCCAGACGTTGAACATCCGTCCCGATATTGTGACCATCGCGAAGGGTCTGTCGTCTGGGTATCAACCGATTGGTGGCTCTATTGTTTCAGACGCGGTGGCGCAGGTGATCGGACAGGGCGAGTTTAATCACGGCTATACCTATTCCAGTCATCCGGTGGCCGCTGCCGTGGCGCTTGAGAACCTGCGGATACTGCAAGAAGAGCATATCATTGATACTGTAAGGACCGAGGTGGCGCCCTATCTTTCCGGCAAATGGCGCGCTTTGGCCGACCATCCGCTTGTGGGTGAGGCAAGCGTCATCGGCATGATGGGGTCACTGGCCTTGACCCCGCACAAAGAAAGCCGCGCGAAATTTGCCGCCGACCCTGGCACTATCGGGTACATGTGCCGTGAACATTGTTTTGCCAACAATCTGGTGATGCGCCATGTGTATGATCGCATGATCATTTCGCCACCTTTGGTGATTTCAAAAGACGAAATTGACCAGCTGATATCTCGTGCCACCAAAGCATTGGACGCAACCTATGCGCAGGCCAAGGCCGAGGGCTTATTAAAGGTGGGCTGATGCCCACACGTGAGGTGAGGGCGGGCCATTGGTTGAGACGCAGCATGGCCTGAGACG
>DDEJ01000009.1:914-9214 GCA_002336405.1 Rhodobacteraceae bacterium UBA1957 | reverse complement strand
GCATGGCCTGAGACGTGGCACTAAAGTTCGGCGCTAGAGTTCTGTCGGAGTTCAGGATGCGCCGTGCAGCTTTCTGCCCAAACCCGTCAGCATTTCAAGGCAGGTGCCCAATTGATCAAGTGCGATATATTCATTCGGCTTATGGGCTTGGGCAATGCTGCCCGGCCCACAGACCACGGCCGACAGGCCCAAATCCTGAAATAAACCCGCCTCAGTGCCAAAAGCCACCAAGTCTGCGCCATTGGCACCGGTCAGTTCTGATAATAACTGGCGGGCGGCATTCTCGGACATCGGTTCAAGCCCGCAGATCTCGGCAATAATCTCGGTGCTGATGTCGGCTTCGGGATGTATCTGTTGCATGGCAGGCATCAGCGTGTTGTCAACATACTGCTGCATATTGTCTTTTACAAAAGCCAGATCAGTGGCCTGAACGGGGCGCATTTCCCAATCGACTTCGGCTTTGCCCACGATGACGTTATGGGCCACGCCGCCGCTGATGCGACCGACACTGAGCGTGGTCCAAGGTGGCTCAAATCGGCTGTCTGTTGGCGCCCGATGTTTGAGGTCTTCGCGCAGCTCCATAAGCCGGGCGACAAAACGCACCGCATATTCGGCGGCGTTGACGCCTTGGTCGGGCGCCGAGCCATGTCCTTCAAGGCCCTTGAAGCGGGTGGTGTATTCACAGCACCCCTTATGGCCTTCGATAATGCGCATCTCGGTCGGTTCGCCAATAATTGCAATCGCGGGTCTAATCTGGCGCTTTTTCAATTCGCGCACCAGCGCCAATGCACCAAAACAGCCGCTTTCCTCATCATGGGTAAAGGCAAAATGCACTGGCTTGTGCAGTTTTTGACTGGCATAGAAGGGTGCCATCGCCAGTGTTGCAGCGATAAAGCCTTTCATATCACAGGTGCCGCGACCGTAAAGCCGCCCGTCGCGGGCTTGCATTTTAAACGGGTCGCTGGACCAGGTTTGATCGGTCACGGGCACCACATCAGAATGCCCCGACAGCATAATTCCGCCGTTCATATCCGGCCCAAGCGTGGCAAACAGATTTGCCTTTGCCCCGGTAGGATCGGGAAACAATTCGACCCGGGCACCCAAGCTGTGCAGATACTCGGCAATATAATTGATCATATCCAGATTGCTGTCAGGTGAGACGGTTGGAAAGCTGATCAAATCTGCAAGGATATCGGTGGTGTCTGTAAGTATGGTCATTTGATCATAAGCTCTCTTGGGCGGTTGCAGAGGGTTTCTGCAGCGCCGGTTTCGCGGATAAGAATTGATTCGGTGATTTCGAGACCCCAGTTCGGCATCCATAAGCCGGGCATGAAATGGAAGGTCATGCCGGGGTGCAGAATACTTTTGTCTTCGGTGCGGATGCTGATGGTGCGCTCACCCCAGTCGGGCGGATAGCTCAGCCCGATCGGATAGCCAGCGCGGGCCCCGCGTTCGATACCGGCGCGTTCCAGCGGTTGGGCAAGGGCGTCGGCGATATCACAGGCGCGGTTTCCGGCGCGTGCCGCGTCAAGACCGGCCTCAAGGCCCTCTGCTAGTGCTGCTTCTGCGCGTCGCAAATCATCTGGGGGCGTGCCCAGAAAGATGGTGCGGCAAAATGGAGCGTGATAGCGCCGGTAACAGCCCGAAATTTCGAAAAATGTTGCCTCGCCGGTCTTAAATGCTGTTCCATCCCATGTCAGGTGTGGTGCGGCCGCATCACTGCCAGACGGCAGCAGCGGCACAATCGCCGGGTAATCGCCCCAAACGTCATCAACGCCGCGCAGCGCGTCGCCATAGACTTCGGCCACGATGTCGTTTTTTGCAATGCCAGGTTCGACACGTGTAAACAGGCCATCGATGATTTTTTCCGATATCCGCGCAGCCTTGCGCATAAAGACAATTTCTTCGTCAGACTTTATGCCGCGCTGCCAGTTGACCAAGGCGGTTGCATCTTGAAGCGTAATGTCAGGCGAAATTGTGGCCAAAGTCTCACACAGTACTTGATGAGCCTTGGCAGAATAATAATAGTTATCCAACTCAACCCCGATGCGTTTGCTGCCCGCCCTATAATTTTGTAACCGTTTGGCCAGATCCTGCATTGGATGGCGCTCGGTGGATTGTACATAATGATCCGCATAACCGTGTATGCGGTCATCCGACATCCACACCGTGCGCAACGCTCCGTTGGCATCTTGCGACCGTCCCCACCAAACCGGATCGGAGTCTGCGGGCACAATCACCCCTTGGTGGACATAAAAAGACCAGCCATCATATCCGGTGAGCCAGGCCATATTTGACGGATCAGTGATAAACAGCATGTCCAACCCAGCAGCCTGCATGGCCTGCCGCGTTTTGCAAAGCCGGCGTTGGTATTCTGGTGCGCTAAAGGGCAGGTTTTTGCGAATCATCTGATGGGTCCTCACCGGGTACTTTCGCATTAAACTCCATGGGCTTGTTTGGTACAGTCCCTTTAAAGCAGCAGTTGGGCGTCTTTGGGGCCAAAAATATCTGTTGATGTGTATTGCTCTGCTTGTATGGTTGAATTGTTAAAAGCTCTGTTGGAGTTGCGGTAATGTGGTTTGCGCTAACAATTCGTTTTTGGGCAAAAAGTATGATTAAATATCTGTCTAAGAGGACTAATTCCGTTAAAAAACATTGCAAACGTTGGGGCTTCCCGTCTAGGAAGCAGTTTAACTGACGGAAGTCAGGCTGAAGAAAGAGAATAGGGAGCCAGTTATTGGCAAACATGAAGACCGCGTCCGACGCTTTCGTTCAGTTTGAGCGTGTGCAGAAAAGTTATGACGGCATTTCCCTTGTCGTGAAAGATCTTAATCTTGCTATGCCGAGAGGCGAATTTCTGACAATGCTGGGCCCATCGGGATCGGGCAAGACCACTTGCTTGATGATGTTGGCCGGTTTTGAGACCGCAACCCATGGCGACATTATGCTCGATGGGGTGTCTATCAATAATATCCCGCCGCATAAGCGCGGTATCGGGATGGTGTTTCAAAACTATGCGCTGTTTCCTCATATGACTGTCGCTGAGAACCTGGCGTTTCCACTTGAGGTGCGTAAAATACCGAAGACCGAACGCGAGGCCAAGGTCAAGCGGGCATTGGAAATGGTGCAGATGGGCGCGTTTGGTGGTCGGCGACCGGCGCAATTGTCAGGGGGCCAACAACAGCGTGTAGCGCTGGCGCGGGCCCTGGTGTTTGAGGCCGAGTTGGTGTTGATGGATGAGCCGCTGGGCGCGCTAGACAAGCAACTGCGCGAACATATGCAGTTTGAGATCAAGCGCATTGCCGATAATCTGGGCATCACAGTGGTCTATGTGACCCATGACCAGACCGAGGCGCTGACCATGTCTGACCGGGTCGCGGTGTTTGATGATGGCCGCATTCAGCAATTGGCGCCGCCAGCAGAATTATATGAGTCACCCAAAAACAGTTTCGTCGCGCAGTTCATCGGTGAAAACAACACCCTTGAAGGTGTGGTGAAAGAGATCACCAACGGCATGGCGCTGGTACAACTTGACGATGGCAAATTGATCGATTGCAACCCGGTCAATGTCAGCAAGGCTGGCGAACGGACGCGGGTGTCTATCCGGCCCGAACGGGTTGAGTTCAACAAGGAGCGCCTGCAAGAAGGGGCGCATACGCTGACAGCAGAAGTCCTTGAGTTTATATATATGGGGGACATTTTCCGAACCCGGTTACGTGTGGCTGGTAATGATGAGTTTATCGTCAAGACCCGCAATGCGCCCGATCAGGTGCGGTTGGAACCCGGTGCCCAGATCGAAATCGGCTGGCTGCCGTCGGATTGCCGCGCGCTTGACGCATGAGCGGTGAAAGAAATAGCACGTTCCTTCTGGAACGTGACTTAAGACGTATCCGTTGTTTTGCCCGTAACACGGATCCTCTTCTCCAAAAACGGGCGACATGGGAGAATGTAATGAAATTTACAAAAACTGTTTTGGCAACAGCGGCACTTTCGCTGGTGGCAGGATCTGCACTTGCAGAGGAAATGACCATCGTGTCATGGGGCGGTGCTTATTCAAAATCACAACTTAAAGCCTATCACGAGCCCTATTCGGCTAATACGGGTGTCACGATCATCAATGATGATAGTGCCGGTACAGCGGTTCCAAAATTGCGGGCCATGAACGAGGCAGGCAATGTGACCTGGGACGTTGTTGACGTTGAAGCCGGACCGGCCATGCAGCTTTGCGACGAAGGTCTTGCGATGGAAATCGACCATGATTTCATGCTGGCTGACGCACCAGACGGAACGCTTGCTTCAAATGACTTTGGTGACTTCATTGTCTCAGAATGCTTTATCCCACAGATCGTTTATTCCTATACGGTCGGCTATCGCAGCGACATGGTTGGTAGCACGCCTCCCACTAGCATCTGTGCACTCTTTGACACCGACACATACCCCGGCAAGCGTTCGCTGAAAAAAGGCGCGCTTTCAAACATGGAATGGGCGCTTCTTTGTGATGGCGTTGCCAAAGCTGACATCTACCCAATGCTGGAAACAGGCGCTGGTCAGGATCAAGCTCTTGCAAAACTGGACACCATCAAAGATGATGTGATCTGGTGGTCTGCAGGCGCCGATACGCCACAATTGCTGGCCGATGGCGAAGTCGTCATGGGTTCGACCTTTAACGGTCGCTTGTTTGCCTTGATCGAAGAGCAAAATCAGCCTGTTTCAATGCTTTGGGATGGACAGATTTATGACCTTGACGGATGGATCATTCCAACCGGCCTGAGCCCCGAGCGTCAAGCACGCGCGCTGCACTATGTAAGGTTTGCAACTGATACACAGCGTCTTGCAGATCAGTCTAAATGGATCAGCTATGGCCCGACTCGTGCGTCATCAGCCCTGTTGGTTGATAAGCACGCGGAACTGGGTATCGCAATGGCGCCTCATATGCCAACAGATCCTGCCAACTCAAAGAATACCTTCCTGATGAACTATGCGTTCTGGGCAGACTATAAAGATGATATCGAGTCTAAATTCCAAGCTTGGCTTGCAAAATAAGACATTGAAAATGGAAAAGGGCCTTTGTCGGCCCTTTTTTAATTTATGTGGCACTGTGTGAGACTGAACCGACACTGGGGACGACATGAGCTATACTGACGAAAACGGACCTGTGTTGGCCGCGGATGGACAACCGCTCAAGCGCAGTTTGGCCATCGCACTGAGGCGGCAAAAAATCCGGGCGCTGCTCTTGATCTCTCCGCTGCTTATATTTGTATTGTTTACGTTCCTTTTTCCCATTGCCTCCATGCTGTTTCGCTCAGTCGAAAATGACATCGTTGCGGAAATATTGCCTGAGACCGTGATTGCTTTGGAAACATGGGACGGACAGGCGGGCGTATTGCCGGATGAAGCCGTCTACGCGGCTTTTGCGGGTGACATTCAGCGCGCTGCCAAAGCCAAAGTTCATACCCGGGTTGGCCTGCGGTTGAACTATGAAAAATCTGGTATTGCCTCATTGTTCAAGAAAACCGCGCGCAAGGCCAAGAAATGGGATCTTGAGGCCGACGCGCCGTTTAAAGACAAGCTGATCGCGACGCATAAAGGTTGGGGTGATGTCGAAATCTGGCGCACCCTTCAAACGCACAGCTCACGCTATACTTCGGGGTATTTCCTCAATGCGGTGGACATGCGGAAAACTCCGTCTGGCCCGGAATTTCAGCCCGAAGACCGACAGATTTTGATTAAACTGTTCGAGCGGACGTTAATTATGTCGTTGATGATTACGGTGGCTTGCATCGCGCTGGGCTATCCAGTGGCGTGGCTGCTGGCCAATCTGCCAATGCGGCAAGCGAACTTATTGATGATCCTTGTGCTTTTGCCCTTCTGGACCTCTTTACTGGTGCGCACCTCTGCTTGGAAGGTCATGTTGCAGCAACAGGGCGTGATTAATGATCTTTTGGTTGCACTGGGGATGATCGAGGAAACTGGTCGCTTGGTGATGATCAACAATCAGTTCGGCACGATTGTGGCGATGACGCATATCATGCTGCCCTTTATGATCTTGCCGATGTACTCGGTGATGCAGACCATCCCGCCAACTTATCTCAGAGCGGCCAAATCATTGGGTGCCACCAATTGGACCGCATTTTGGCGGGTGTATTTCCCGCAATCTGTGCCGGGTATCGGGGCGGGGTCTATCTTGGTGTTCATTCTGGCGATTGGCTATTATATCACGCCGGAAATCGTAGGTGGTAACAAAGGCGTCTTTATTTCCAATCGCATTGCCTATCATATTTTCCAATCAATGAATTGGGGGCTGGCGGCAGCGCTTGGGACAATCTTGCTGGTGGCGGTGTTAATTCTCTACTGGGCTTATGACAAGATTGTTGGCATTGACAATGTAAAGCTGGGGGGCTGACGCCATGGCCGTGTTTACTCAAGTGTCGCGCCGGCCAGTTGCTTTTGTGTTGCCGGTCATGGGGCTGATGGGAGCCTTGGTCGGTCTGTTTGTCGGACCGGCGTTCGGAAGTGCTGTGGTGGGCATCGTCTTTGGTGCGACGCTTTCGATGATCCTCGCTTACGGGATCATTGTAACTGACCATCTCAGCCGAAAAGCGGTGCGCTGGCTGCTGCCTGTGCTGCTTGCCGTTTTAGGGCTTTTGTTTATCGGCCTCACTGGCGTTTTGTTTGGGGCGCTGTTTGGCTGGTTCTTCGGGTGGTTCGTCTATTGGATTCACGAGGGGGAGTACCGCGTCAAGCTTCATCCTTATCTGACTGCGGGTCAGGTTTTGTGGCATTACAGCTTTCGGGTCATCTGTGGTTTGATCTTTGGGTTTTTGATAACCCCTATTCTTGTTGTTATGCCCTTGTCTTTCAACGCGCAGGATTTCTTTACCTTCACCCCGGAAATGCTGCGGTTTGATCCTGCGGGATATTCTTTAAAGCACTATCAGGATTTCTTCAACAACGCGGAATGGCAGCGCTCATTTTGGAACTCGCTGATCATTGCGCCAATTGCGACGGTTATCTCGGTCTCGCTGGGAACACTGGCGGCAATTGGGCTCAGTCAAAGCCATGTGCCGGCAAAGCGGGCCATAATGGCGATTTTGATTTCACCGATGATTGTGCCACTAATTATTTCTGCAACGGGCATGTTTTTCTTTTATTCGACCATGGGTAATTTTATGGAAAATACCCTTGGGATGGGCAAGAATTTTGTGGGCTATGTCAAAGTTGTTCTGGCACATGCCGTCTTGGGCATTCCGTTTGTGATTATAACTGTGACGGCAACGCTCGTGGGGTTTGACACCTCGCTGACCCGTGCTGCGGCCAATATGGGTGCAAATCCGATCACCACATTTTTTCGTGTGCAGATGCCACTGATCTTTCCCGGTGTTGTTTCGGGCGGTCTGTTCGCTTTTATCACGTCTTTTGACGAGGTCGTCATCGTGATGTTCATCGGCTCTGCCGGCCAGAAGACGCTTCCGTGGCAGATGTTTATTGGTCTGCGTGAGCAGATTAGCCCAACCATTCTTGCGGTGGCGACGATCCTTGTTGGGATTTCGGTTGCGTTGCTGATGACGCTTGAATTGCTGCGCCGACGGTCGGAACGCTTGCGGGGGCTTAGCCCTGGTTGACAATGTGACGGTTGGGCGTTTGTGCGACCGGCGCGTGCCGGGTATAGGCCATGCAACCGCGCTTTTTGCATTGCGAGAGAATTTTGCGCTGGGGTAATGTATCGCTGGCGGTATGGGATACAGAAGCGGCAAGGCAAGGCATGCCATTTCAACAAAGGATATTGACCGATGACGGATGACACAGACCACAAAGTGAAAATGCAGCAGGTCCAGAAAGAGCACCGCCGCAAAACATCACAGGCGCAAGATCCGGATCGCGGACTTGTCTTTGTGCATACCGGTAAGGGCAAAGGCAAATCCAGCTCGGCCTTTGGGGTGATTATTCGCGCCTTGGGTTGGGGGCAAAAAGTTGCGGTGGTCCAATTCATTAAAGGCAAGTGGGTGACCGGGGAGCGGCGGTTTTTCAAAACGATTGAAGATCAGGTCAGTTGGCATACCATGGGCGACGGCTTTACTTGGGATACGCAAGATCGCAACCGCGATACCGAGGCCGCACAGGCGGCGTTTGCAAAAGCCTGTGCGATGATGTCGGGCGGTGAGTTTGATCTTGTGGTGCTGGATGAAATCAACATTGCCATGCGCTATGAGTATTTGAGCGTAGATCAGGTGCTGGAAGGTCTCAGGGGACGGGCGGCTCGAACCAACGTTATTCTGACGGGGCGGGATGCCAAACCTGCG
>DDEJ01000009.1:0-570 GCA_002336405.1 Rhodobacteraceae bacterium UBA1957 | reverse complement strand
GCCGATCTGGTGACCGAGATGACCGAGGTGAAACACCCGTTTCAGGCCGGGATCAAAGCCCAGAAGGGCCTTGATTTTTAAGTTATATTTTGACGAGTTATCCAAGATTTCAGATAGCTATGCGCGGGCTGTTGAGACCAGCGTTAGAGGGCTGTTGCACCCGATCTGAGAACAGCTGTGCAGCTATGAGCCCAATCTAAGGCAGTAAAAATAGTCATCGCGTGATTGCGCGCCTATCCGGACACCATCTGGATGTGTCGCAACCCATTTAAATCCGTGTTTTTCATAAAATCGGATGGCACGATAATTTTCTGTATCTACAAAGAGCTCAAGTTGCGCGACTTTGGCGGCGCGCGCTTCTTGAATAACGCCTGACATAAGACACTGGGCAGCGCCTGTCCCTTGGTATTTTGATTGGACAAAAAAATGGACCGACGTGCGCGCGATGGCGCGTTCGTTCAAAGAGTTCCGGACGGTATCCACAGAACCCCACCAACGTGTTGTGATAAAAAACGCTGCGTGTCGTCCCAAAATTTAAATGGGTCCTTGCGCGGTCTTTGGTGGTTTTCA
>DDEJ01000112.1:3121-8606 GCA_002336405.1 Rhodobacteraceae bacterium UBA1957 | reverse complement strand
CGTCATGCGCTGGCCGTGGGCGACCGCTTTACCGTACTTAATCGCGGCAAGACGCTTGGCACCGCCAAACGGGGTGAAATCAGCCCGGAAGAATTACAGGATCTGATGGCCGGCGGCATGGAAATGGCCACGCTGGAAGGATCACTTGGTGGCACAGTTTGAAAATTACCCACGAGCTGCCGCATAGACTTGCTTAAATCTGCTCCGAGACGGCTTTGTTGGCCTTCCGTCCCATAAGAAATTCGTTAGATAGTTGCAGCCCCAATTATATCTATATATAGCGGGGCGACGACGCGTATTGCAACGACCCAACTGACGGCCTGTATGCGCTTCACTGGTACCAGATAAAACAGAAGGACAGGAATATGCAGGTCACCGAGACACTGAATGAAGGCCTCAAACGCGGCTATACGATCGTACTCCCGGCGAGCGAGCTTGAAGCGACGGTTAATGGCAAATTGGCCGAAGCCCAACCCACCGTCGAGATGAAGGGCTTTCGCAAGGGCAAAGTGCCAATGGCTCTGTTGAAAAAGCAGTTTGGTCAGCGACTTTTGGGCGAGGCAATGCAGGAAACCATCGACGGGGCGATGTCCAAGCATTTTACCGATAGCGGTGATCGTCCGGCGCAACAGCCTGACGTTAAAATGACCAATGAAGACTGGAAAGAAGGCGACGATGTTGAGGTCAAAATGAGCTATGAGGCTCTGCCGACCATTCCTGACGTGGATTTGAAAGCCATTGATCTGGAAAAACTGGTGGCCAAAGCCGATGAGACCGCGGTTGATGAGGCGCTGGCCAATCTGGCTGAGAACGCCCAGGATTTTAAAGATCGCAAAAAAACATCCAAAGCCAAAGATGGCGACCAGATCGTGTTTGATTTCTTGGGTAAAGTTGATGGTGAGGCCTTTGATGGTGGTGCCTCTGAAGATTATCCGTTGGTGCTGGGCTCCAACAGCTTTATTCCCGGCTTCGAAGAGCAGTTGATCGGCGTCAAGACTGGCGCAGAAAAAGATGTGGTTGTCACTTTCCCTGAAGAATATGGCGCCGCGCATCTGGCCGGTAAAGAGGCTGTGTTCAGCTGTATCGTAAAAGCCGTGAAAGAGCCGGTTCCAGCTGAGATCAATGACGAGTTGGCCACCAAGTTCGGTGCCGAAGATCTGGCCGGTCTCAAGGTTCAAATTGGCGAACGCATCGAGGCCGAATACGCAGGTGCGGCGCGCGCGGTGATGAAACGGGCTTTGCTTGATGCGCTGGATGACAAGGTCAAATTCGAATTGCCACCCTCCATGGTCGAAACCGAAGCAGGCCAGATTGCGCACCAACTGTGGCATGAAGAAAACCCTGACGTGCAGGGCCATGATCACGATCCAGTTGAAACCACGCAAGAGCACAGAGATCTGGCGGAGCGCCGGGTACGTTTGGGTCTTTTGTTGGCCGAAATGGGCCAGCGCGCGGAAGTGCAGGTCAGCGATGCTGAAATGCAGCAAGCGGTGATGACACAAGCCCGTCAGTACCCGGGCGAAGAGCGTCAGTTTATGGAGTTTGTGCAGAGCAATGAGCAGATGCAGCAACAGATGCGTGCGCCAATCTTTGAAGACAAAGTGGTCGATTATGCGTTTGAGCTGGCCAATGTGACAGAGAAAGCAGTCACTAAGGACGAACTGGAAAAGATTGTAGAAGCTCTCGAAAGCGAATAGCGCTTATTGCGGTTGTGTAATGGAAAAGGCCCGCCCTTCATCAGGGGAGGGCCTTTTTATGTTGTCACTGCAGTCTGAGTATACTGGGCGAGAAAGGGTGCTTTTGACGCTAGTCGCGGATGCCGGAAAACCGAACCTGCCAATCGGCGATTTCGTCATCGGTGATTTTTCGAAACGTCACCTCGGGCACTTTAAAGGCATGGCCTGCGGGCAGGGCGGAAAGTGCCGCGCTGACATCAAGCGGCCAGCTGTGGTCGTCGCTGTGCATTGTGGCCATCAAACTGGCGGCAGCATCGGGAATGAAAGGCTCGGACAGCACTGCGTAAAGCCGTATAAGGTTCAGAGCCAGCCGGACTTGCATCGCCGCAGTTTCAGGGTCTTGTTTGAAGGTTGACCACGGTGCAGCAGATTGCAGGTATTCATTCCCCGCAACCCAGATTGCCCGCAGCTCCGCGGCGGATTTGCGCACTTCGATCGCGCCCATACAGCCTTCATAGGTTCGGATGCGGCTGGTGAGCTCAGAGATTAGGGCAGTTTCCTGTTCCCCCCAGGCGCCGCCTTCTGGCAGGGCCTCGCCGAATTTCGAGCGGCAGAATTTTGTCACCCGCGAGACGAAATTTCCCAGCACATCTGCCAGATCTTTATTTGTATTGGCTTGGAAATTTTCCCATGTGAATTCGCTGTCTGAACTTTCTGGCGCATGGCTGAGAAGCCACCACCGCCAATAGTCTGCAGGTAGAATTTCCAGCGCCTGATCCATGAAAATGCCGCGCCCTTGAGAGGTGCTGAACTGGCCACCGTCATAATTTAAATAATTGAACGATTTGATGTAATCAACCAGCTTCCAATCCTCGCCAGAGCCTAGAATTGTCGCGGGAAAACTCAATGTGTGAAACGGCACATTGTCCTTGCCCATGAACTGGGTATACCGCACGTCATCCGCACCGTGATCTGTGCGCCACCAGCGTTGCCAATCTGCAGCAGATTTTCCATTGGCCTCGGCCCATTCACCAGCGCAGGCGATGTATTCGATCGGCGCGTCGAACCAGACATAAAAAACTTTATTTTCCATTCCGGGCCAGTCTTCGGCGCCTTTCTTGACGGGAATCCCCCAGTGCAAATCGCGGGTGATACCGCGGTCTTGCAGACCATCACCGTCATTCAGCCATTTTTTGGCGATCGAGGTGGTCAGGATTGGCCAATCAGTTTTACCGTCGATCCATTCGCTCAGTTGGTTGCGCATCTGGCTTTGCATCAGGTACAGATGCGTCGTGTCGCGCACCTCGAGGTCAGTGGAGCCTGAGATTGCACTGCGTGGCTGTAAAAGATCAGTTGGGTTGAGCTGCTTGGTGCAGTTTTCACATTGGTCGCCGCGGGCCTTGTCATACCCACATTCAGGGCAGGTTCCCTCAATATAGCGATCTGGCAAATAGCGGCCGTCAGCGTTGGAATAGACCTGTTGTTCGGTCACGTCTTTGATCAGCCCGGCCGCGGCCAACCGACCGGCAAAATGCTGGGTCAACTCATGGTTCTGAGGGCTGGATGAACGCCCAAAGTGATCAAACGACAGGCGAAAGCCCTGCGCGATCTTTTCTTGTGTGGCATGCATAGCGGTGCAGTACTCGGCAACCGGTTGGCCGGTTTTTGCCGCCGCCAGTTCGGCCGGTGTGCCATGTTCGTCGGTGGCGCAAAGGAACATTACTTCGTTGCCGCGGGCACGCTGATAGCGGGCAAACAGATCGGCAGGCAGTTGGCTGCCAACCAGATTGCCTAAATGCTTGATACCGTTAATATAGGGGATCGCCGAAGTGATCAGATGTCTGGTCATGAAAGTTGTGCCTTTTGCCTGCGTTTATACTCTTTAGCGGATGCGGGCGGCGGGTGCTAGAGTTTGTCGCGCATTCGCTTAAGCAATCTTCCAATGATAAACGAGGTGCGTGGCGCATAGATATAGGGCGTGCGTTCGGTGCGGGTGGGGCGTACGCGCATCCGACTGAGCCCAAAAATAATCAGCAAAACATGACTGGATGCAATCATCACAAACAACGCCAGCAACGGCGAGGCAATTGCGCCGAGAGCGTAATAAAATATAAAGGCGGCAGACAGTTCGACCCGTTCATTGCTCTGGACAAAATCATGAGCATGGGCAGAGGTCACTGAAAATATTGGAAATGTTGTTATGCCAAAAATTAATGCTGTCAGGAAGATGGCCGTGGTGCTGTAGTTTCCGATGAAAATGCTGGCAAGGCAGCTCATTACCGCCACAACCGAGAGCCATATCAGCGCTTTTCGGCGATCATATTTATCGGCCAGCCAGCCAGCAGGGATCTGGGCCAGCGCACCGCCAAGAACAAAGGCAGCTAGAAAATAGGCGATCTGGTCAATTTGAAGGCCAACCGCAGCGCCATAGATGGGGCCAACCATTCGGAATGAGGCCCCCGATAGGGCCGCAACAACCACCCCTGCTGCTGCGAGTGGGGAATTGCGCACGGCCAGCATCGGTCGCAGGCGTGGCCCTTTGGGGGTTTCGGGGGGGGGGATTTGGTCAACGCCAGCGGTATGAGTGCGGCGCAGCACAGCAGTGCCAGAATGTTATATGATACAGAGCTGACTGGTGTCAGCACGCTGATCATCAACTGCGAGGCCAGCGACCCCCCCCATATCAACGGCCCGATAAGCGCCCATGGTCCGCCCCGCGGGTCTGGTTGGTCACTTTGGCCTGTAACCAGGCCTCAATTTCAGTATAGCACCCCGCCACGCATAGACCTGTCGCAACCCGCATCACTGCCCAAGCGGTGGGGTCGACGATCAGCATATGCGCCAGCAGGCCGATGGCACCAGTGGCTGTAAAGGCGGCGAAAGCTCGCGCATGCCCGCTGCTCCCAAGAGGCGGGGGGCCCATCAGCAACCGATGAAAAACCCGACAAAATGGGCCGACCCCAAAAGACCAATTTGCGCGGTGGTGAAATTCAGCTCAAACCCCGACAGCGCATCCAGCGATCCAAGCCCGCCAGAAGAGAGCTGTAGCAAGATTACGGATAACAAAAGGGCGGTAAGCGATAATAAAATGCGCATATTGTTTTCAACGTAGCAGCATGTTTTGTTATCTTATAGCAGTTTTTGACAGGGTGGTGTCGTTTTAGGTGTGGTCGTGGCGGTTTTTATTGCCTGGGTCGGCGGGCATAGGGTGGGGCTGTGTTTTTAGACCGGTTCTGGTTTTTGCGACCAGCCACTGTTTGACGGGTGCGGTGCGCGCCCGGGTGCGTGTCAAGTGCCAGCATTGTGCTGTAGGACTATGTGCAGGGGTCATGTGCCAGCGGCTTTCCACCCCCGGTGCGCCGCCTTCACCATGCGTTAAAAGCAGCCCCAAAGGGGCGTTTGTGTTCTGTCCGGTGTTATTTTCTGCGGCCAGATGCAGCCGTCGCACTGCGGTTAGGCTGGGTGGTGTTGGCAGATCGGCCACCACCAAGGGAACGGCGCCACAGCGCAGTGCCTCTTCCATCACCCACAGGGTATCTTCGGGCCGGTCGGGGTTTATGAAAGTAAAGTTTTGGGGTTTGACGTAGGGGTGCATCCCGTCCGGATTTAGGTGATCCCGCTGCCATTTGGGGGCAATCCAAAACACAGGTCCGTTGACTTTTGCGGCCACCAACATGGCAAAGAATACGCGCGCCTGCCCGCAGCATTCATGCACCCGTGCGTGTTGCAGGGTAATGTCTTGAAAGACGTTTAAGGCCGGTTGTGCGCGTTGTGATTGTCGATGTGATGCGCTGTGTAATACGCTGTGT
>DDEJ01000112.1:0-2801 GCA_002336405.1 Rhodobacteraceae bacterium UBA1957 | reverse complement strand
CGCTGTGTAATACGCTGTGTGGTAAGCTGTTTTGTAAGCTATGCGATAACGGTTTCAACATGCTAATCACTCCATATGTTCACTTTTTGTTCTAAATGATTCTTATGAGATTTGGTATATATTTTTTATGCGATTTCAGCTGTGCTTGACGTCCCCCGTACTGCCAGTTTTCGGCTGTATTAACCGCAAGACCAACCCAGCGGCTCTCAGATGGTGATGGTCCTCGCAGATTATCAACCGGCCTCTGCTTCGTATTTCCAATGATCAGGTTGGCAAACTCAGTTGGGTCATCGCGATCAAAGTGCATTAACTGACCCGAAAAAAATCGCTGTTCAAAGCGCGTTTGGATTGCGTTTGAAAGTGCGTATCTTTTGTCCCGCGTGCGCCAAAATTCAAATTATAACATCTTCAAATTCGATCTGCAGCCAAATCTTAGCATCAAACTCATCCTATAATTCTTTTCGAAACAAAAAGACACCTTCGACACACAAAAATTCTTGGTCCTGAGACTGTGAAATGCTGATCAGAAATTTGGCCGGTTTCCAGTTTCATCACGGGAATATTGGATCGGAATTCCAACGTTCCTTAAGCTGTGTAAGACCCCGTTCAACTAAACATGCAAAGTTGAAATTTACATTAAAACAGCCTTTGCTTTGATTTTTATTCTCGTGGCGTATTTCCTTTGGATGCAGAAAATCATCCAGATAATCACTGCGACAGTCAAGCCGCGATTTGCCAGATTTGTCTATATCGGAGATGCCAACAGCTAGGTTTTTTCTAGCAGCGAGCTTAGGGTGGCGTTCGAGTTGTGCGGTTAAATCTATAATCAAGATCTAAATGCTGGGTTGTTGCGGTTTGACCCCGCGCGGTTTGTCCTGCTGTTAAAACCGCTCGACCCACGGTCGCAATTCTATTTCCCATGCCCACGCACTGCGGTGTTGGCGGTGAAACTGCAGATAGCTTTCAGCGATTGCATCGGGATCAAGCATGCTGTCGTTGCCGTCATCTTGCCGTTCGGCTCGGTGCTCTGCACGGATGCCACCATCGATTACAAAATGCCCGATATGGATGTTTTGTGGATGCAACTCGCGGGCCAGAGCTTGTGCCAATCCGCGCAGGCCAAACTTTCCCATCGCGAATACCGATGAATTTGCAAAGCCCTTTACCCCCGCGGATGCACCGGTAAACAGTATGCTGCCGTGGCCCTGTTGCCGCATCCGTTTGGCAGCCTGTTGCGCCACCAAAAATGCGCCGTAACAGGTGGTATTGAGCGCTTGTTTGGTGCTGTGCGGGTCCAAGTCTTGTATTGGTCCCGGCACCCGCGCCGAAGGGTTATAGACCACCATGTCAGCTGTCCCGATCGTGTTGTCGAGATCCGCAAATAAACCCGCCACTTGATTGGCGTCACTGGCATCGCATTGATGCAGGCTGGCGTCAGTTTCGGCAGCAATTGTCTTAAGTTTGTTGATATTGCGGGCCGCCAGCGCCACAGCCATACCATTTCGAGCACAGAGGCGGGCGAGGGCGCCGCTTAACCCGGGGCCCGCTCCGACGATCACTACAGATGCCATGCTGTTTCCTTTCGAAATTAGATTCACGATTCGCATCGAATGATGCTGAGTTCACAGCCTCAAATCTATCGCTGAAAATTGCCAGAATATTATTCAATTAATCTGATGAATTTGCTGTTGAAGCCAAGATTATCCATTATGCTTTCCACGCGATTCGAAAACAGTTACGACCTCGGACCAGAGAAAACTGGTCGCCGCTCCAAATGGATCGGTCTAATGGGGCCGATCTAATAGGAGAGAGCAGATGAGAATGAATCCTCTGGGCCGCAGTGGCCTGATGGTGAGCGAACTGTGTTTGGGGACAATGACGTTTGGGACACAAACCTCAGAGCAAGAGGCGCATGCCCAGATTGATATGGCGCTTGAGGGGGGGATAAATTTTGTCGATACTGCAGAGATGTATCCGGTCAATCCTATAAAAGCCGAAACTATGGGGCGCACTGAAGAGATTATTGGTGCTTGGCTTTGCAAAAATGCGGACCGGCGTGGCGATATGATATTGGCCACGAAACACTCTGGCGAAGGTCTGCAATCTATTCGTAATGGGGCGCCGATTTCGTCGCAGACCATTCCCGAAACGATTGAAGGCTCGTTGCGGCGCTTGCAGACCGACTATATTGATTTGTATCAGTTCCATTGGCCCAACCGCGGCTCATATATGTTTCGTAAAAACTGGACCTTTGATCCATCCTCGCAGAATAAGTCAGATACGCTCGCGCACATCGAAGACGCGCTGGAAGCGCTGCAAAAACAGGTGGATAAGGGGAATATCCGGCATTTTGGACTGTCAAATGACAGCGCTTGGGGTACCGCGCAATGGCTCAGAATGTCCGAAGATCGTAGCTGGCCAAGGGTCGTATCAATGCAGAATGAATACTCTTTGATGTGCCGGCTCTATGATACCGACCTGGCTGAACTCAGCGTGAACGAAGAGGTTGGATTGATCGCCTATTCACCGCTGGCAACAGGCTTGCTGAGTGGAAAATACCAAAACGGGGCGGTTCCAGAGGGATCGCGGCTGTCGTTGAATTCGGATTTGTCGGGACGTATGTCGCCCAACTCAGTATTGGCTGTCGATGCCTATCTGGCGATTGCCCGTAAATATCAGGTAGATCCGGTGCACATGGCATTGGCGTGGTGTCGCACGCGGATTTTCATGGCGTCGGCAATTTTTGGCGCAACTCGTTTGGCACAATTAGACCACGCCTTGGGAGCAGTTGACGTTGACTT
>DDEJ01000002.1 GCA_002336405.1 Rhodobacteraceae bacterium UBA1957 | reverse complement strand
CATTCATAAAAATTAGGTACCAAAAAATGGGACGTCAAGTTTGTCTGACAATGCCGATGCTGCAATTGTTGCCTATGACTGCTTTGCCGATTTTGGTCTTACATCAGGAGGGGAAATCTATCGTTCGAAAGTCGATTCTTGAGGTGCTAAGATTTCGATCATGATCGGGCCTTCCTGTTTCTCGCGTAATTTCAGTGCCGTGCGCAACGCATCCACTGTGTTTCTAGATTTTGCGTATGGCATGTAGTTGGCGGCTGCGATGCCTTCGAAATTTGGCGGTGTCGGATGACAGCCCACCACCGTGACATCCACCTCGCGCATGGCGTTGGCAATTTCGAGGTAGGCGTGGTTGTTCCAAATCACAAAGGTGATTGGCATTTTTTGGTCGACGGCTGTCATGAGTTCCGGCAGCGTGAATTGCGCGCCACCGTCGCCGATCAGGCAAACAATCGGGCGGTCGGGCGCGCCGAGGGCTGCACCAACCGCCGCAGGGATAGCATACCCCAACGTGCCAAAACCGGTCGAGGAATTGAACCAACCCCCAGTGCTGTCGTGGTCATAGTAAAGGTTTGCCGCATAAATTGGTTGGGTGGAATCCCCAACAATGATCGCACCCGGCAAGGCGTCGCGTATTGTCTCAACCATGGCCAACGATTGCGCGTAGTCTGAGCCAAGCTCTGCACGGGCAGCCTTGCGCACTTCAGCTGCCCTTGCTGCCCCCCAATCTGCCTGTACTTGCGGTTGCGTTATGCGGTCCAACAAGGCGGGGACATATTCCTGTGCCGCGCCACAAATTGCCAGATCGACAGGGTGCCGCCGCAATTGATCGGCGTCGATGTCAATGCGAATCAGCTGGGCCATGTTGGGCATCGTACCCGTGACATACATGTCGTAATCCGTCGAGCCAAACTGCGTTCCAATGGCAAGGACGACATCGGCCTGCGCGAACAGGTCCCGCACGGTCGGCAGGCTGGGGCTGGCGGGCACGTTGAGCGGATGGCCATACATCTGTCCGCGCGCATTGATGGTGTGCACGACAGGCGCGTCTAACAATTCAGCGAGCGTTGTGATGTCGGTGGCTACCGCTTTACTGCCACCACCAACAACGATCAAGGGGCGTTTCGCTGCTATTAGGCGCGCTCCGGCGTCGGCGAGTGATGCTGTGTCTAGTGGCGTTTTTTGTAGGGCGTCGATAGAAGGGGCGTCGCCTATAAAGACATCCCCGAAAACGTCCATAGGTACCTGAATATGATGCGGTCCGGGTCGCTGCGTTTGCAAGCTTTCGAAAACGGCGTCCAACGCAGGATAAAGCGCCTCGACGCTATCTACGTGATGCGACGAGATGGCCACTGTCGCACATAGCGCATGTTGGTCGGGCAATTCGTGGAGATGTCCAAACCCTTTACCCAAGGTAGCAGAGCTATTCACGCTCGAGACCACCAGCATGGGAATACTATCAGCCAGCGCCTGGCCCATTGCTGTCAGGATATTCGTCATACCCGGGCCCGTAATCACAAAGGCAACGCCCGGTTTACCAGAAGCACGGGCATAGCCGTCAGCCATGAAGCCCGCACCCTGTTCATGGCGGGGCGTGACATGGCGCAGCTTTGCTTGCCCCAAGCCGCGATACATTTCGACAGTGTGAACGCCGGGAATGCCAAAGACGACCGAAACGCCACGGGCTTCAAGGTATGCGACCATTGCCTCGCCGACACTCGTCTCGTTTCCAGCAGCTAGTTTGTCATAATCAGACATCGAAATCTACTTTCTTCCAGCGGTTCATTGCGCCGGTAACACCTTGCCGGGATTCATGATGTTCATAGGGTCAATTGCGGCTTTAACCGCATGCATAAGCGACAGTTTTGCAGGGTCTGCGAACTTTCCTAATGAGGTTTGCTTTTCTGTGCCAATGCCGTGTTCCGCTGAAAACGATCCGCCTATCGCACTCAGACCCGTGTAAAGGGCCGTCGCGATGTCGGAATACAGGTGTTCAACCGGCGTTTCCTTGGCAATTGTATAGTGAAGATTCCCATCCCCAAGATGGCCCATGACAAACACTTTCAAGTCGGGGTCAACAGAATGCACTCTGGCGGTGCTTTCTTTGACAAAGGCATCCAATTCGCTCAGCGGAATAGAGATGTCGAACCAGCACCCGCCAGGGTATGCCTTGTCGATCAAGAAAGACTCTTCGCGCACCAGCCATATCTCATTACATTCCTGTTCGTTCTTAGCGATGACCGCGTCGGATATCTCACCGGCTTCTAAACTTTCGCCAAGGATTTCGAGGAAGCCGTCGTCATCCTGTGGGGCATCAATGTCAGCGATGAAAAAGGTCTCGCCTTCTAGATGACCGAAACGCCCGCCGAACCCTAAAGCCTGACTTGTCGTTTCGAAATAGTCGTTCCACATGATTTCGGCTGACAAAAGCTTTGGCCCGAATGCGGCACGCAACCGATGGAAATATGACAGGGCGTCAGCGGCGCATTGCGTGGAGGCAAGCACGGTCTGCCTCTTCCTGATGGACTTTTCCAGCTTCAGAACAGCGCCCGTGACGATGCCCAACGTGCCTTCGGACCCAATAAACATCTGCTTCATGTCATAGCCTTCATTAGCTTTGATGACACACTTAAGGTCGCTCATGACTGCCCCATCAGGCAGCACTACTTCTAGCCCCAAAACCCGCTGGCGCATCACCCCATTACGAAAGGCCTCACCGCCGCCAGCATTGGTCGCGACCATACCCCCAATGGTACACGATCCACGCGCTGCGAAATCGATCCCCGCGGTTAGGCCCATCGGCGAAACCGCGTCTTCCAACTGCGCAAGAGTGACCCCCGCATCGACAACCACCACGCCCGTATCTGCATCAATGTCTCGGATGGTATTCATATGATCCATCATGATCACTAATTGACCTTGCGCAGAAGTTGTGCCGCCAGCCAAACCGGTGCGGCCGCCCTGTGTTACGATTGGCGTTCTGGTTTCGGCACACCAAGAAACGATAGATGTGACATCCTTAAGTGTCTTGGGACAAAGGGCAACGCCCGCTGCAAAGTTTGAGGTGTTGATGCCCGGATCGCGACCGTCAAGGTCAGCTGCTAAAAGCTGCCTGACGCCAAAGTCGGGCATTTGGTCGAGCAAGGGGTCGGATGATGTCATTGCCTTGTTCCTATTGTTGGCCTGTCGCCATTTGAATGAGGCCAATCGCCACAAATGTCTGATGATCATCCCGTCCGTTTAGGAAGTCAAGATGAACGTTGCGCCTAATTTAAAAACTAACTTTGGTGCTTGTCTCACCGTCCAAAAATTCTGCCTTGAAGTACTGGAATTAGGCAAAGGTCGGCGCAAATTGTTTGGAGGAATGTAGGCCTCGAACAATTCTGGGTAAGATGACATCTGATGCCATGCGCTTTGTCTGCATGTGGCAAACGGAGGCTGGATGCTACGAGCTAGCAATCAGATGAACGATTTTCTGGAAAGCGGCCG
Source organism: Rhodobacteraceae bacterium UBA1957 (assembly GCA_002336405.1). GTDB lineage: Bacteria > Pseudomonadota > Alphaproteobacteria > Rhodobacterales > Rhodobacteraceae > CPC320. The sequence continues at coordinate 92 of DDEJ01000002.1, read as the reverse complement.
AGCAAGCAGAGGCGGCGAAGGTCGGGAAAGTCCGCAAAGCAGCCGTAAGTGCTTGGCGAAAGCACTGTCTGCTTCCTCAGTTAGTGGCGGTG
>DDEJ01000080.1:35721-36346 GCA_002336405.1 Rhodobacteraceae bacterium UBA1957 | reverse complement strand
GGCTTGAGAATAAAAGCAGCCTCACGGGCTTTGGCCATCGCTTTAGAGACGTTGAATGCACTCAGCGGTGAGCCGCCTAAATCAAACTCACCAACGAGTTTACTCTTTGCCATTAGACCATCTCTTCGCCACCACGTCCGGCCAGAACAATCGTTCCGTCATCAGACATTTTCCGCGCGACCGCAATGACATTTTTCTGCGCGTCCTGCACTTCTGTCAAACGCACGGGGCCCAGCGTTTCCATTTCGTCTCTGAGATTAGCTGCGGCACGCGTCGACATACATCCGAACAGTTTTTCCTGCAGATTTTGGTCGGAGCCCTTGAGCGCCATAATCAGATCTTCTGGGTCTGTAGCCCGAAGAAGGGTTTGAAGAGAACGCTCGTCAGACATGATAAGGTTATCAAAGGTAAACATATTATCTTGGATCGCCGTCATCAGATCTTTGTCGTGCTTTTTAATCACCCCAAGTATACGTTTTTCCATCGTCTCTTTGGTAAAGTTCATAATTTTAGACGCCGCGGCCACACCGCCAACTTGCGATGAGCGCAAATTGGTATTGGCTTTAAACTTGCTAAGCATAACTTGCTCAAGTTCTTTCAAGGCGTTGGGATCAACCGTCTCCAG
>DDEJ01000080.1:33592-35276 GCA_002336405.1 Rhodobacteraceae bacterium UBA1957 | reverse complement strand
TAATCAGTTCTGCAATTGACCGCGCTTCCATCCAGTCAAGAATTTCAATCGGCCGATTGCTGTCTGCGGGTGTGATCCGGCTCAAAACCGATTGAGCTTTGTCATCCCCTAACGCCCGTTTAAGGACATTCTGAATATAGTTTCCAGCCCCAAGCCCAAGGCTCGTTTGTTGTTTCATCAGGGTCAGAAACTCATCCAAAACTGCGTTTACAGCCTCTTGGTCAACCCCGGACACAGCGTACATCGCCGTCCCCAAATGCTGCACCTCTCGCGGACTCAGGTTCTGAAAGATTTCAGCAGCCTGTTCCTCACCCAAGAGCATCATCAAAATCGCAGATTTTTCAGTCCCACTTAAATTTCCGGTTAAAGATGAATCACTTTCTGCTTCTGCCATATTGTCCTCATAGCCCTTGGTTTATGATTTATCCATTTCGTCCTGCATCATGGCTTTAAACACGTTGGATACGCGCGCAGCTTCATCGGACACGATCATACGGATCACCGCAACCTTATCGTCATAACTGTTGGCGGTATCAAGCATTTCAGCAGAAACCCCAGATGTCTTTTTGGGTTTCAGCTTCGCCTTCATCTCTTCCAAGGTCAGACCTTCGTCAACCTCGATCAGATCCATATCGATTTCTTCACCATCTTGATCAGTGATCAGTGCACCCATGCCCACTTCACCACTTGGGATCAGCAGACGGCTCATCAATGGCCGCACAACACCAAGCGCGACGACTGCCAAAATCAACACTGTGATCATATTTTGGGCCATATCACGCATCCAGCGGTCTTCGTACCAAGCCGTCGACACACCCTCTGAAAGCTCCATAATGAATGGGCGGCTGGTGATGTTTACGCTGTCTCCACGCGTGATGTTAAGACCTACGGCGTTTTGAACCAGCTTCTCTAATTCAACCCGGCTCTCGTCGGATAGTTTTGTCGGCTCTGGAACGACACCATCAGGACCCGCCACTGGAGCCGGCTCACGCAACAAAACGGCAACATGAATGCGCTCAATCTGCGCAGAAGGTGCCTTCTGGCTGACAATTTGCCGACTTATTTCATAATTTCGGGTCTGTTTTTCAGCGCTGTGGAACGGATCAGCCGACAGCGGTGCTGGCACAGAAGTCACAGCAGCGTCAGTTGTTCCATTGGGCGGTAGGAGCCTGCTCTGCGCACCACCTTGAGTTCCGGCGGGAAGTTCGGCGTCATCGGCGCCAGCAGCTGGGTTGTTCAGGGTTGCCTGTGCAGGCACACTGTTGGCCAACGCGCCAGGAACGCCGCGCGCTCTGCGCTCTGTACCTTTTTCAGATGTGCTTTGTTCGCTGATCAATGCAACCGCGTCAGGCAAAACCCGATCTTCGGTGATTTCTCTGCGCGTAAAGTCGATATCAAGATTAACTTGTGCAGAAATGTTACCAACACCCACTATAGGTGTTAACAGCGCTTCAATCCGAGATTTGTAAATCCCCTCCAAACGCAATCTGTACTGTAGCTGTTTATCCGATAGGTTAGAGGCCGGATCGTCTATGTGATCTGAAAGAAGTCTACCGTTCTGATCTACAACCGTCACGCCACTTTTAGGGAGATTTGGTATCGAGGACGACACCAGATTAACAATAGCGACTACTTGCTGACTGCTTAAGGAGCGACCGGGATTGAGTTGGGCAAAAACCGAAGC
>DDEJ01000080.1:25810-33203 GCA_002336405.1 Rhodobacteraceae bacterium UBA1957 | reverse complement strand
CGTGCCGAAGCAATCACGTCGATTTCCGCAATAGAGCGAGCCAATTCAACCTCTTGCGTCTGCTTCAAGCGCATACCTTCGACAGACCGGCTGGTTCCCATGGGCATATCGCTCAGGGTGCTATATCCATCCGGCACCGAGCTTGGCAGCCCCTGCGCCGCAAGATTTAGCCGCGCACTGTGATAATCACCAACTGGAACGGTAATCTCGCCGGTTGCCGCATCCACCTGCACATCTGTGCCACTGTTCCGCAAAGTTTCAAGAACCTTTGCCTTTTCCGTTTCTGGAAGTGAAGCAAATAGCGTCGTTCGATCAGGGGTCTGTAGTACGATGTAGAAAATCAGGCCAGCGATTACCAACACGGCCGCCGCAATTGTCGGCAGGGCCCTTTGCACGCCAGGTTGCGTGTAAAACACGCGGGCACTGGACACCATAATGCCCATTCTCGGCATTAGTCCGCCTTCGCCCATACGTGGCGCCATTGATGTCGATCCGCTGGTGTCAGTCATCTAATTTAGTCCCCAGTCTTTATGCAATAGGCCTGTCAAACGCATTAAACAGGCATATTTAAAATGTCTTTATAAGCGCTCAGCGCTTTGTTGCGGAAGTTGAGCGCCAATTGAAACCCCAACGATGAAACCTGCTGAGCGACCATTACTTTAGCGAGGTCATTCTCTTTTCCAAGTTCATAGTTCTGTGTCATTGTTTTTGAGGTGTTTTGGGCCTCAGCTACAGAATTTATTGAGTCTGCAAATCGGTCGGCAAAACTCGGTTCACTGGTCTTTGCAAGCGACCCAAGGCTATCGAGTCTATTAAACATGTCATCAGCCCGACGCATCGCAACCTCTTGCACGCGTGAACCTGAAGCAATTCCATCTATAGAAAGTCCCGAACTCATAGTTTTATCCTTTTCTCACACGTGGCCAGTTTCAGTGGCGAGGTCTAGTTTGGGCTGTGCCGGCGCGATTGTGTTGCGATCAAACAAGATATCAGCACCCGTTATTTCTAGCTCAGTGCACATAACCGTCGCGCGCTGTAAAACATTGTCTAATTCACGAACATTCCCCGGCCAGCTATGGCTTTGCAATTTTTTTATAGCGCAGTCAGCAAGCATTGGAAGCGTTTCTAAATCCTTGTAGTGGCGTAAAAGTAATTCAATCGCAATGGGGAGAATGTCTTGCATTCTTTCAGATAAAGCCAAGGTCGTTAACGGAAACACGTTGAGACGGTAAAACAAATCTTCACGAAACCTGCCAGACTGGCATTCAGCGGCCATGTTTCTATTAGACGTCGATAAAACCCGCACATCAACCGAGATTGGCTTTGTCCCCCCCACCGGGGTAACTGTTTTCTCCTGAAGCGCCCGCAGCAGCTTTGCCTGCAGAGATAAAGACATTTCCGAGACTTCATCTAATAACAGTGTTCCACCATCGGCCGCTCTTATAATGCCCACATTTGCAGTGGATGCACCTGTAAACGAGCCTTTTTCATGCCCAAACAACATAGCTTCCAACATGTTTTCAGGAATAGCAGCACAATTGATCGCCACGAACTGACGCCCATCTCGGTTAGAATTATTATGAATGAAGTTTGATAACACTTCCTTACCGCTTCCCGTTGGGCCATTTATGAACACACTTACATCCGCTCTGGCTACACGCTCCGCAAGTTCAAAAAGTTGACAACTCGCTGCCTCACGCGGCACAGCCAAACCAGTTCCATGCAAAAGGCTTGCCATAAACAAGACAATATACTCTCGGGCTTGGGTTATTTTAGGCTTAGGAAAAGATACTCTCAGCAATTTGCCATTCAGTTCGGACTGAACCACATACTTTTCGGCGTTTTCACATATTACAACCAGCGACTTAGCACCAACTTTGCGCGCCAGTTCAATCAAAGACCGTGTACCACCCGCTTGGGCCTCAAAGGCCGCAGAGGCGACAAAATACTCGCATTTAGCAGGTATTTCAGCGGCGAGCGCATCTTGATGCAGAGCGGCCGATACACGGTGACCGCGCAACGTCTGATACAGACTTTGTGCGACCTCAAGTTCACTTGGCTCAATAATGGTTCTGTACATTCTCGCCCTCCGACGGCACCTGCTGTACACAGGCAAAAAGTGTGCCATTTTTTATAAATACACCTATGTACAATTGAATTATTTTACCCGTGTGGGCAAATAGCCCACAGCCTTGCCTATCACTAAACACTATATTTTTCATTTTACCGTTTAAAATATAGAATATTTATGTAGTTATGGTATTACGCTCATTAAAAGATCTACATCGCATCCATAATTTATCACGAGCTAACGGAATAACGAGTTTAATAATTTAAGTTCGTCTGCTATCTCTTTGTTAAAAAGGCAGGAAAAATGAACTCGAATTTGCATTTGGCGCGAATGATCATAGGATCTTCGTTCGCAACGTGTAAAATGCGTGATTTAATCAGTTCAGTGGCGGATTTCAACGTCGCTGTAATGGCGCAGGGACCCACGGGTGCCGGCAAGGAATTGGTTGCACGCGGCATACACTTGATGTCTGGACGCAAGGGAAAATTGGTCGCAGTAAATTGTGCTGCAATTCCATCAGACTTGCTCGAAGCAGAATTGTTCGGATATGAAAAAGGCGCCTTCACCGGGGCTGAAAAGCGGCGCGCTGGCCGCTTTGAGGAAGCGAGGGGCGGCACATTATTTCTGGATGAAATAGGGGATATGCCCTTAGAATTGCAAGCAAAACTGTTAAGGATTCTTGAATGTCGCGTTGTGCAACGCGTTGGGTCTAATGAGGAAATACCAGTCGATTTCAGGCTGGTCTGTGCCACCCATCAAAATATTGAAGCGCAAGTTGAAGAACGGCAATTCAGAGCAGACCTTCTCTATCGCATCAATGTCTTTCCCATCCGGGTCCCTGCCTTGGCTGAACGCCGGGAAGATATCCCCGAGTTGCTCAGGTTTCTGGTCCTGCGTATGGAAAGTGAAAATCCCGGGATGCAACCGCCATCTTTTGATCCTTCGGGGTTAACGGCATTACAAAAATATAGTTGGCCGGGAAATATCAGAGAGCTGCGCAATTTTATCGAGCGCGCATCAGTTCTTTTTAGCGGCCAACAAATAACTGCGGCCGAGGTCAGCAGCTTATTATCTTTTGACGCCGAAAAAGAGGTGGAGCAGGCCACTCTTTGGGATGCATTGGAAAATATACAAGAGCAAGCCGCCGCATCAAGTCAGGCCAAGGCCATTACGAACCCAACAGATGAATTTAACTACGCATCTTTGTTGAAACAAAACCCTGATTTCAACTTAAAAGATTTTATGAATGCAACAGAAATGGCATTGATTGAAGCTGCCTTGGAACAAAGCAGCGGGAGCGCACCTGACGCTGCAAGAATACTCGGCCTCAGACGAACGACACTTATTGAGAAACTGCGGAAATTTGGGATGAATACTGGCGCGACAGCCACGGACGGTCAGCTCAAAATGAAACCGCGGCGGGCGTGAAGGGGAATGGAAAGCTAGAACGTCAGCCAGCAATGCTTATATGCTGTGGCGCTCAGCCTTCCCAAATTCTAGGTTGCCTGGTCGACAATGCGTGCATTTATGCCGGTGGACCTTAGGGACTGCTGATCTCTCGCAACCCACCTGTGAAAGAACCAATTTTGTGTTAAGTTAACAAATTAGCACACTACAAGATCAAAGCAGACCCATGTCTCTGGCATTAATAACCGCGTGCGTTCTGTTATTCGCATCTAGCTTTTTACAAATAGACTTCACGTGCATTTTAATCGTCGCTTCAGATAAGGCCAACTCATTCGCAATCTCTTTGTTTTGCTTGCCTTCACCCAAAAAGCCCAAAACTGTCATCTCTCTTGAGCTCAGCGGCCCTCCGTTCGAGCTCTGAGAATTCATTTCATCCCGCATCAGACTCAAAGGCATATAGGTTTCACCGGCGTGGATGAACCTAATAGCGTTCGCAAGACTTTTTGCAGGCATTGTCTTGGGCAATATACCCGCCGCACCAGCTTCAAGAGCCTCGTCCATCATACGCCGCGTTGGGTTGCCCGTTAAAATCGCAACTGGTTTTGAAGCATTGGACCGCATGATCCGGTCAAACCCTTTTAGACCGTGCATACCCGGCATGTTATAATCGAGCAATATAACATCAAAACTGCCCTCTATTTTTAACAAATCAGCAGCAGCCTCAACATCAGCAGCTGTTTTTACAGATATATCAGTCTGAGCAGATAGATACAGCGAAAGTATATCGAGTATCATACCGTGATCATCGGCGATCAAGACACTTATCTTTTCGTTTTCCAGTTCCATACCTTACCTCTAGATCACCAACTTTCTAATACACTGCCCACTTTTCGTATCTGATAGCAACCATTTCAAGACTAAATATTGTAAATTAATATCTTTTGATAGCTCTAGCAATGGCGATTCCAGTCCTTATGTCAGACCATCAAATATATCAGGCAGCAGATATAGTCGTATCTAATTGCCTAATTATGCAACGGCCTATTTTGAATATGTCCTGTAAAATCAATCTTATTCAGCGCAAAAGTTTATCTGGCCATCGACCTATTAATAATGCCATACTAGAGTATACGCTGTGACATGATGTGCGTTAAAGCACCTCAATAAAAAATCAGCCGCGAGAACGTAAATGTCCACAGGCCTGTATATTTTTTGGTGAAAAAATGATATTTTTAACTACACTCCAAAAATCTAGGAAATTGAATGACGTTGCAGCAACCGTTGCTTTTTCGGTATTTTTTGTCATGCTGGCGTTTTGTGGGGTGTTCTATATTTGGACAGCCGCCGCCCTGACGGAGCAAAAAGGCGAAAGCCGCATATTGCAAAACGTCCTGTCAACATTGGACGAAACTGTATCCCGCGTCACCGACGCAGGACAGAAGGCCACAGAAAGTGATGGCGCAGCGGCAGATTTAACCACCTTCAGAGAAAACTTCGATGCGCTTTTTGTATCAAGTCACAGCAATCAGAATACGTCTAAAATAGATCCTTCTAAAATCACACAGCTCGCTGCAGTTATTACAGAAATAGATGGCCTCGTTCAATTTGTGTACCCCGTTGATGCCGACCTCTTAGCGGCACTGCCTGGATTGATGGCGCGCACCACAGCGATTGCGATTCAAATAAAGTCACTGCAAATAGATACCGCAACCACTTTTCTGGAGACGCAAACTAAAAACAACCAAAAGGCTTTGCGCTATTTGAATTTTCTATCCATCGCAGGTCTGTTGAGTTTTCTAACCTTTATCGGATCCTTTGCGTTGATGCGGCTACAATATCTTTCGGCACTCTCTGGCAGAATTGCGCACGACAGGGTTCGCGCAACTCTTGCAAAAACAGTCAGCTTTAGCAGCGACCCCATAATTTTGGTGAACCGAGGCGGGGATATTCTTGAAAGCAATCACGAAGCCATAAACTTATGGGGATCTTGGCCACCCGTTTCCAAACTAAGCGATGTCACCGACCGGATAGACCAAGCTGTTGGCGGTATCGCATTGACCGATGCGGTCGAGCATGCATTTGCCCAGCAGGCTATTCAAGATACAGCAACCGTAGTTAATTTTGATCTACGCACTGAGGATGGGTCCCTACACCCAATTGAGGCAAACCTCATTCTGCAATCTGAACAAACCCTTCTAATCGCGTTGAAAAATCTGTCCAAACAGATAAATTTCAAAAAGAAAATGGAAGATACTCTGACCGAAATGCGCGGGGAAGAGCAAACCACAGCACGGTTTATGGCCATCATGAGCCATGAGTTACGCACACCTTTGAACGGGATCATGGCCAGCATTGAATTGCTTAAAGAAACCACTGAGCTTGATGATCAACAGACTTGGCTGACTGAAATTTCCGAAAACTATAGCAAGGCAGCGGTAGAGCAACTGGGCAACCTGCTGGAGTTAAACCAGTTGCTTAATCCAAACCGAACAAAACTTTCAACAGCAGCTTTTTCTCTGGCCGAAACCATCCATTCGGTGGTCAACGATCAGCAAAGTGTTGCCAAAACGCAGAACAACAGACTGGTCTTTCGCAAACCAGCGCAGGACAGCCATTTAGTATTAGGGTCCGAACGGCTGTTCGCTTTAACACTCACCCACCTGGTCACAAGCGCCGTAAAGTTTAATAAATTCGGCAAAATAGAAGTGGCATTGTCAACAGATGTTGACACCCAAAACGGCACCCTAAAAGTCGATATCATGATCAGTGACACCGGCTCAGGCATTCCGCTCGCCGGCATGCAACCGATCTTTGAAAACTTTAAGTCTTTGGAGACGGCCTATACGAAAACGGGCGGTGGATCCGGGCTGAGCCTGGGCATCGCCAAGCGGGCAGCCGAGATTATGGGCGGACAGGTTTTTGTAGACACTGCCGTCAATCGAGGGACAAAATTTTCTGTAAAGCTCGAACTCCCATTGGTTCAAACCTCCAAAAAAGCGGATGTAAAGAGCGCCTTTGCTCTTCCGGCCAAAGAGGTTCAAAAAACATCTGACATTGACCCTGAAAAACCACTTCGGCTTTTGGTCGCAGAGGACGATGAAATTTACCGCAGCATGCTTATCGCTTCGCTACACCTTGATGGACATGACATCGTCGAGGCGAAAGACGGGCAAGAGGCAATTGACCTCGCGCAAAAAGGACACTTTGACGCTATTTTGATGGACATCAGCATGCCACACATCAGCGGAATTACGGCGACCAAAATTATCCGACAGTCATCCGCGCACAACACCGTGCCAATAATTGGGCTCACTGCTCATGCTTTGCCAGAACAGATAGAAGAGTTTCTGGCCGCCGGGATGGATGATCTAATTGTCAAACCCGTCCACAAGAAAGCGCTTAGAGCCGCCATGTACCGCGCCTATCTGCGTCGGCAACAGCCCCTGGTTTCACCAAGCGAAAGTATCAAGGAGATTGCCACCATGACCAAACCAAAAGCCGACTTGATTGACATCGAAGTGTTTGATGCACTGCTCGAACTGTTGGACACCTCCACGCTAGAGGGCTATCTAAGCCAATTTGTTGAAGAGTGTGAGACCGCCGTGACGACCATGAAGCAGCAGGTCAGCGACAGTGATTTTCTTGCCGCGGGACAAACCGCACATAAAGCTGCCGGTTTTGCTGCAGTGGTCGGTGCGACCTCGGTACAGCGCTTGCTGAACGAATTTGAAACCGCTGCAAAATCCAAAGATATCGACACATGTCAGCGTCTTCCCGATGAGGTGCAAAAGTTGATCCACAACTCAAAAGCTCTGCTATCAGACCGCTTGGGCTCCCTCTGACGGCTGGGGCCCCTGCGCTACCGCCTTTACAAGCGTGAATTCTTTAAAACTAAGGTCCCGTCTTTAGGGCCTC
>DDEJ01000080.1:329-25415 GCA_002336405.1 Rhodobacteraceae bacterium UBA1957 | reverse complement strand
GTTGGTCCACAGACAAACAGCGCATCAATAGACAGAAACGCCGACCATGCGTCATGGCCAAGCAAGGCGTCGGAGGGATCCGTACCAGCACCACGCATTTCTGCACAGCTCTGGCCATCACAGAACGCGCCGGCATTATCTTCAGAACCGTCAATACCATCTGTGTCAGCCGCGAGCGCATGAATGTTTTCTCGACCTTCAATTTCGCGAGCAAACGATAATAAAAACTCAGTATTACGCCCGCCACGCCCCCCCGGCCCCACCAGTGTCACAGTGGTCTCGCCCCCGGACAATACAACAACTGGCGCCGAGAACGGGCGGTCACTATCTGCAATTTGAGCCGCAATCGCCGCATGCATTTTTGCTATTTCCCGCGCCTCGCCCTCGATCGCATCCGACAAAATAACCGCAGGGATGCCATGTGCCGCAGCAACCTTGGCCGCTGCTTCCAATGATTTTGACGCCGAGGCAATGATATGCACCTCGTTGCCCGCCAGTTGCGCTGCCTCATGTGACGTATGAGGCAGGCTTTCAATAAAGCTTTGGATATTGGACGGCAGCTTAATATCATAGGTCCGGATCGCTGCGAGGGCATCCGCGGGGCCGTTTGCACCCCCAACCGTGGGGCCAGACGCAACTTGTGCGGGGTCATCACCCGGCACATCAGACACAATTAGACTGACCACTTTGGCAGGCGCAGCCGCACGTGCCAATTGCCCGCCCTTGATCTGGCTAATCTGTTGGCGGATGATATTCATCGCCGAAATCGGCGCTCCAGATGCCAGCAAAGCTTTGTTCAGAGCAATCTCGTCGTCCAGTGACAAGCCCACCACCGGAGCGGGCAATAAAGACGACCCACCTCCACAGATTAAGGCCACCACCAAATCATCCGGGCCAAGGTCGCGCACCGCCTCAAATAATGCAGCGCTCGCCACAAGACCTGCTGCATCGGGGACCGGATGAGACGCTTCTAGCACCTTGATGTGTTGACACGGCGCAGTGAATCCATAGCGCGTCACCACCACTCCGCTTAGCGGGCCCTCCCAAAGTTCCTCAAAGGCAGCCGCCAGTTGCGCAGCACCTTTGCCAGCACCAATCACCACAGTGCGTCCTTTAGGTTTGACCGGCAAGAAACAAGAAAGCGCCGTTTTGGGGTCGGCCGCACTGACGGCGGCATTAAATAATTCGGTAAGAAATAGACGTTCAGAATATGGCATGAGCTTAACTAACCCGCCAAAACGTCTCAGTCCAGAGGCAAGACCGCGACTGTACTTAATTAATACCTGAACGATCTAAATGATGTTTTTTCACTTGCAAATAGCACCCTGGCCAAACTTTTTGAGTGGGCCGTGATATACATTTCACAACAGGCACCGCGCGCGTCCATGAAAGATATCGCAAATCAAAATACACATAGCACCGCCCCTACTGGGAATTCCAATATCAATTTTTTCTTGCAGCACTGTCAATCGATTGCCCCGCAATTGCAGTGCTGGCAGACGATTGGTTTTATACCACCGTCTCAAACGCCTAGACCTGCCGCAACCACAGCGCTAGAGCATGAATATCACAGTGGGTGTATGACTGATATATTGCGTTGGATTATTTATAATTTAACATTATTAATTATACAGGAAAAAGTAATATTCCTTTATAAAATTTAAGGTGATTTGCGTTTATAGCCGTGGTAAGCGTTGCGCGAAAGCGGGTCGGCATCCATGCCGTCATAAGCAAAGTGGTGCTGATCTGCTTTCTTTCATTTAGGGAGTTAAAAATGAAACAAAACCTCAAAGCCGCCATACTGGCAACTGCAAGTGCTGCCGTTATGGCAACTGCCTCTGCATCATACGCTGCAGATTCAGTCAACGCCGCATTCTTCTTAGAATGGGCATCCCCAAACCAAATTGCGAAAGTTGACAAAGCTTATGACGACGCAATGGGTGTCGACGTAAATTGGACTGACTTTTCAACTGGCGTGCAGATGACAGAAGCGATGCTATCAGGCGACATCGACATTTCTTACTCGCAAGGTCTTGCTCCATTTGTAACCGCGATTCAACAAGGTGCACCGCTCAAAATGGTTGCCGTGGCGATGATGTATGAAGCAAATGATTGTTTCGTGAAAAACGGTCTTGGCATTGACGCCTCAAACGCCTCCGAGTTGGAAGGTAAAACCGTTGCCGTGCCACTGAACACCATGGCCGACTTTGCATTTAAGAGTTACATGGCCCATCTGGACGTTGACATGTCGACAATGACAATCGTTGATCAGGCGCCAGCAGACGGCGCTGTGTCACTGGCGGACGGCTCTGTCGATATGGCCTGCATTTTCGGCGGCAACTCTTCGAAAGCAGCCGGTGAAGTTGGCACTCCGATCATGACCTCAGAACAAAAGGTTGAAGCAGGCATCGGATCTTTCGATGTTGTCTCCGTAACAGAGAAATTTGCCACTGAAAATCCTGATCTTTTGAGAACATTTCTCGATGTGACCGATGAGGCCAATAAAGCTTGGGCCTTTACCGACGCACAGCTTGCAAAGGTCGCAAAAGATGCTGGTATGAGTGTTGAAGACACCAGATCACAAATGGAAGGCATGATTTTCTTGTCTGAAGAAGATCAAAAGACCAAATTCTTTGGACCAGACGGTGTTGCAGCCGGCGCCGCAGCCGCCTTGGGCGTGGTATTCTCTGACGCCTCTGATGGAACATCTATTGCCAAAACAATCGATGCCTCGTTCTTGGACTAAATCCTGAACGGTCAAAAACCTCTAAAGGAGGCCCCGTGCGTTGGCCTCCTTTTTCATATATTTATATAGCTATTTTATAAGGCGCGCAAAACCAAATACTGGCCTTAAGCTGAAGTCTAATCTGGCGCTAAGTGAGATCGCGCGCTCCCCTTAGTCAAAAGCTCGACACCAGTCGTCAAGGCGGCTTGATTGGGACCCGTTTATAACCAGAGGCTTTATGGCAAATCTTATCTGTGACAATCTTTGCATGACCTTTACCAACCCCCAAACCGGAGGGAAGGTCGAGGCCTTGAAAGACATAAATTTCACCTTGAAAAAGGGGGAATTACTAGCCGTGCTTGGGCCGTCGGGCTGTGGTAAAACCACTTTGCTCAACATGATTGCCGGCTTTATCAACCCAACAGGTGGCCATATTACGCTGGGTGGAGATGTGATCAAAAGCCCCGGAGTGGAACGCGGCATGGTGTTCCAGCAAGGCGCTTTATTCGAATGGCTAACGGTTGCTAAAAATGTTGACTTTGGCTTGCGCATGAAGAGCACAGATAAACAAGAAAGCGCCGAACTGGTTGAGAAATGGCTTGATATTGTTGGGCTTCAAGGCTTTGGCGACACGCCGACGTATCAACTGTCCGGCGGCATGCAGCAACGGGTGGCGCTTGCGCGATGTCTGGTCAACAACCCCGATGTCATTTTGATGGATGAACCGCTTGGCGCCCTTGACGCGCTGACCCGCGAAAAGATGCAATCGCTGGTGCTGGATCTTTGGAAAGAGACCGGCAAGACGATCATGATCATCACCCATTCGGTCGAAGAGGCGCTTTTATTGGGGGAACGGTTGTTCGTCATGGCGCCACGCCCGGGGCGCATTCACAAAGAATATAACCTACCTTTTGCCGAGCGTGGCCTGAAAGAATCCCTGCGAGAGATTAAGCAAGACAGTCATTTCGCCGACGTCAGAGAAGAAATCCTCACAATGATCTGGAACATGGAAGAAGAGATTATGGGCCGTGCTTGATTGGATGTCAGATAACCGTGCCGCGATAGCGGCTATCGTCATTTTCGCACTGGCGATTATGTTCATCTCGTCGATTTTCATCGGTAAAAAACAAGCTAAGCTTAGCGCAAAAGATGCGGTCTTTGGCGACCCTGAGCGCACGAAGGGCGGCTGGTATTGGTCGGTCTGCGGCATCTCTGCGCTGCTACTGGTTTGGTTTTATTTCTCGTGGGGCGTGGGCCGTGCCTATTTTCCCAATGCAGCCAACGAGATGTGTCAGGTGGCAAAGCTTGAAGAGGCGATTTCACCGATCAAGGCGGCATTACCCTTGGAATCGCGATACTACAAATCCACGACACTCGTTGCGCGCAACTCAGATCAATTGATGCAGTTGCAATCACAGATGCCCACCGCTGCGTTTTCCCAAAATGAGCAGACAGAACTCTATGCACTTATCAGCGAAACCCGGCGTCTTATGGCCAACTCGTCGAACCCGGCCAATCTGAGCCTTGACGCTCAGGATCAATTACAGGTTTTAGCACAAGATTTAGTGGGTCTCAGCACCCGACTCGCAGCCGGACCGCAAGGCATCTCGCCCTCAGCAGAGGCGCTAGCGCAACCCAGATGGGGCACAACGCACATCGAAATCCCAATGTTGCCGATCACCGAAAGAGGTGTCTTGTTTGACACAATTACATTGGACGCACAGGAATTGGCGGCGCGGTTCGTTAAAATCCGCAACAATCCCTCGCAAAATGACGCCCTGATCGTTGACATAAAAAACCGCATTGATGCGTTGAAAATAGTCACAACATCAGGAAAATTTGACGAAGACGTCACAACCGCCCGCAAGGCGTATCTAAAAGCGGTCGAGCGCATTTTCAAACGCCTCGACGACGGCATCATCTTCCCGGCACAATCGCTTGAGGGGATCAACACAGCGATTGCCACCCTCGACAGTGCAAAAAATGACGCCCGTGGCCAATTGGGTACGATTGAGGCGCTGTTTTTCCCGGGTGACGGCATCGTAAAGTCGCGCACCCAATGTACCGAACAAGGCTCGGGCCGCTGGCTTCCAAAACCCACCGATGTTGTGGCAACTTTCTGGAAACTCGCAAGCCCCAACACCGAGGCTGACGGGGGCTTTAAAGGTATCCCGCTGTTTTGGTGGAAATGGTTGCCCGTTGGAGACGTAGTGGCGATGATCATGCCCGATTGGATCGCCGACATCCTGCCAGGGGAGTATGCCAGACATGCCGCAGACGGCACAGTCACGCCAAACTTCAAAGACAAGGTGCTGGCACTGGCGCAGGGTGATGTGAACCTTGGCGCTGTACCGATGTTTGATGGCCATGTCTGGGACTCAATGTTCCGTGTGCTGGTCGCTTTGGGATTGGGTATTATGTTCGGGGTGCCTTTGGGTATTTACATGGGCGTTTCAAAATTCTTCAAATCGTTTTTTGATCCGCTCATAGAGCTATACCGTCCTGTGCCGCCGTTGGCTTGGGCGCCGCTAATCCTGACAATATTCGGCATTCAGGATGACGGTAAAATCTTCCTACTATTTATGGTCGCATTTGCCATCATGGTAATCTCGGCCCGCACCGGGGCCTCTGGCACTCAATTGTCAAAAATACGGGCCTCACACTCGCTTGGGGCCACAAATGGACAAATCTTGCGCAACGTGATTTTGCCCAACGCCCTGCCTGAAATCCTGACGGGTATACGCATTGCAATCGGCGTGTGTTGGGGCACTTTGGTGGCAGCAGAAATGCTGGCCGGCACCACCGGTGTTGGCTTTATTGAAAACGTCGCCCGTACAGTTTCGGATTACGAATTGATCTGGGTGACAATTCTGATCATGGGAATTCTGGGGCTAGCGTTCGATCTCATCATGCGCTGGGTCATCACAAAGACCATTCCATGGCGGGGCAAAGGCTGATGGGGCGCACCTAGAAACCAAACCTAATATCGTTTAAAATAAAGCAGGGTCGTCCTTTATATATAGGGGCGGCCCTTATTTTATTGGATAGGCCTAGGTCTGGTCTGAAAATTTGGCCTTAAATTTCTTTTATAACTGGCCCTAACGAAACCAGAAAAACTTAGGATGAGTTATATGCAATTAGTTTTACGAATCTCACAGACATCCACGCGCCCCAACATGAGGAGACATATCATGGACGGCACACTTCGCGACAATGACATTTCCAAGGTGGTCGAGGCCGACCGCGCCCACATCTGGCACCACCTAACGCAGCATAAACCGTTTGAAAATGCCGAACCCCGAATTATCGTCGAGGGCAAAGGCATGCGGGTCTGGGACCAGAACGGCAAAGAGCATATCGATGCTGTGTCCGGCGGGGTATGGACGGTCAATGTCGGCTATGGCCGCGAAAGCATCGCCAATGCCGTCCGCGACCAGCTGATCAAGCTCAATTATTTTGCCGGCTCGGCAGGCTCTATCCCAGGTGCGCTTTTCGCCGAAAAGCTCATTTCAAAAATGCCGGGACTGTCGCGGGTTTACTATACCAATTCAGGATCAGAGGCGAATGAGAAAGCCTTTAAAATGGTGCGCCAAATAGCCCATAAGCGCTATGGCGGCAAAAAACACAAAATTCTCTATCGTGACCGCGACTATCACGGCACCACAATTGCCTGCCTATCGGCCGGCGGCCAAGAAGAACGCAACGCGCAATATGGCCCCTACACGCCCGGCTTTGTGAAAGTCCCACATTGTTTGGAATACCGCAAACAATGGGATGTCGAAAACTATGGGGAGCGCGCGGCCGATGCCATCGAAGAGGTCATTTTGCGCGAAGGTCCCGACACTGTCGGTGCCATCTGCCTTGAGCCAGTAACCGCCGGCGGTGGTGTCATCACCCCGCCCGAAGGCTATTGGCAGCGTATTCAGGAAATTTGCCGAAAATATGATATATTGCTGCATATTGACGAGGTCGTTTGCGGCGTGGGCCGCACCGGTACGTGGTTCGGTTATCAACATTACGGCGTCGAGCCGGATATGGTGACCATGGCCAAAGGCGTCGCCTCGGGATACGCCGCGATTGCCTGTCTGGTGACCTCAGAGAAAGTGTTCGACCTGTTCAAGGACGACGCCGCGGACCCAATGAATTATTTCCGCGATATCTCGACCTTTGGCGGGTGCACTGCCGGGCCGGCGGCGGCACTGGAAAACCTGCGCATTATAGAAGACGAGAACCTTCTTGAAAACACCAACCAGATGGGCAGCTATATGCTGGACGGCCTAGCCGAATTGATGGGTCGCCATAAGGTAATCGGCGATGTGCGCGGCAAGGGTCTGTTTCTTGGGGCTGAACTGGTATCTGATCGAGAAGACAAAACTCCGATGGACGAGAAAAAAGTACAGGCAGTGGTCGGGGACTGCATGGCACAGGGCGTTGTGATCGGGGCGACCAACCGTTCGCTTCCCGGCTTTAACAACACACTGTGTTTCAGCCCGGCGCTCATTGCAACAAAAGATGATATTGACGAAATCCTCACAGCTGTAGATAGCGCACTGACGCGGGTTTTTGGCTGATTTCATCTTATGAACATTCCAAGGCGCTCTGCGAACCGAGCGCCTTGGGATCGTAATTGCGCCGCAATCTTCCACACGCGGATTAAAAGGCCCCAGCATCGGCCGCAGGATTTCTGTCTTAGACGGCTTTGGGCTTAATACCAGTTTGCAATACAATTAGGGCCAGACTATGCTGCGCTATGGCTATCCCAATTGAAACCTTTTTCCTGATCCCCGAGGCGCAGGGTACCCTGCAGGCCCGCATTCAGCAAATGATCGCCGAAGGCATCCTATCGGGGCGATTTCGCCGCGGAGAAAAATTGCCCTCAACGCGCAAGCTGGCGTTACATTTAGGGGTCAGTCGGATCACAGTGACGCTGGGCTATACAGAGCTGCTGGCAAATGATTATCTCAGCTCAAAAGGCCGCTCTGGCTATTATGTATCGCAAACCGCCCCTGAGCCCCCGTCCGTGCCGCCTAACCGGCCGCGCAATGACGGCGTCGATTGGTCCCGGGCAATCGGACAAAAGTTTACAGGCGGTGCGACCCCGGAAAAACCGCAAGATTGGGCAAAGTTCAAATACCCCTTTGTGTACGGCCAAGCCGATCCGACCGTGTTTGACCACGCCAATTGGCGCATGTGCGCCCTACAGGCTTTGGGACAGAAAAACTTCACAGCACTCACCACCGATTATTACGATCAGGATGATCCGCAACTGGTTGAATTCATCGCACGGCATACTTTACCGCGGCGCGGAATCATTGCCCGTCCAGAGGAAATATTGGTCACACTCGGAGCCCAAAATGCGCTTTGGTTGACTGCCCAAGTATTACTGACACAGCGCCGCAAAGCCGCTATTGAAAACCCCTGCTATCATGCTTTGCGCGATATTTTGACCCAGTCTCGTTGCCATCTGGCTTTGATCGATGTCGATGAACACGGCCTGCCACCCGATGCAATTCCCTCCGATGTAGATGTCATCTTCACCACGCCAAGTCATCAATGCCCTACGACTGCGACAATGCCGATTGAGCGGCGCATGGCCTTGTTAGAACGTGCCCGTGCTCAGGATGCGCTGATTGTTGAGGATGATTACGAGTTCGAAATGTCGTTTCTTTCGGCCCCTTCACCAGCATTAAAATCGCTCGATCCAGATGGTCGCGTCATTTATGTCGGCAGCTTTTCAAAATCAATTTTCCCAGGTCTCCGACTGGGCTATCTGGTCGGATCTGAGCCTTTTATCAGAGAGGCCCGTGCCCTGCGTGCAAGCGTCTTGCGCCACCCTCCCGGTCATATCCAACGCACCGCTGCCTATTTCCTGTCTCTGGGTCATTACGACGCACTGATCCGAAAAATGAGCCGCATGCTCTCAGAGAGGCGGCGCGTGATGGATGATGCAATCAAAGCCTGCGGCTTGGCGGTGGCAGGTCGGGCTTATTTCGGGGGGTCATCGTTCTGGATGCAGGCTCCGGACGGGGTGGATACACGGGAGTTAGCCACCAAATTAGTCCCAAAAGGTGTGTTGATTGAACCTGGCCATTCGTTTTTTGCCCAACCTAACCCGCCGCAACAGTTCTACCGCCTCGCCTATTCCTCGATTGGTGCGGAACGCATCGGCGAGGGGGTGGCAAAAATTGCCGGAGAACTCGCCTAATTGGCCTTAAGGGGGCTTTACATCTGGCCCTAACAGAGTTTTATCCGACCTCGTAAATCTTGGCGCAAGAATTGAGACAAACCGACTCACCCGGCCGGCCTGTACAGGAGTACCCAGCAATGAAAATGACCACTGAAGAAGCCTTTGTAAAAACCCTCCAAATGCATGGTATTGAACATGCTTTTGGGATTATCGGCTCAGCCTTTATGCCGATTTCCGATCTATTCCCGCAAGCTGGGATCAACTTCTGGGACTGCGCCCACGAAGGATCTGGCGGCATGATGGCTGATGGCTATACCCGCGCTTCTGGCAAGATGAGCATGATGATTGCGCAAAATGGCCCCGGCATTACGAATTTTGTCACACCGGTAAAAACCGCCTATTGGAACCATACACCTTTGCTGTTGGTGACCCCACAGGCCGCTAACAAGACAATCGGCCAGGGCGGATTTCAAGAAGTTGAGCAAATGGCGCTTTTTGAAGATATGGTTGCCTATCAAGAAGAAGTGCGCGATCCAAGCCGCGTCGCAGAAGTGCTAAACCGGGTAATCCTAAACGCAAAGCGGATGAGCGCGCCAGCGCAGATCAACATGCCACGCGACTACTGGACCCAAGTGATCGACATCGATCTGCCTGAAATGGTCACCTTCGAGCGCCCGCGGGGTGGGGACACAGCGTTGCAAAAAGCCGCCGACCTGCTCTCGTCGGCCAAATCGCCGGTCATCCTGAATGGCGCAGGTGTGATATTGGCCAACGGCATCAGCGAAAGCATCAAATTGGCCGAGCGCCTCGACGCGCCAGTCTGTGTTGGTTATCAACACAATGACGCCTTCCCTGGATCACACCCTCTGTTCGCCGGTCCGCTGGGATATAACGGATCGAAAGCCGGTATGGAGCTGATTTCAAACGCCGATGTCGTCCTGTGCCTCGGCACCCGCCTGAACCCGTTCTCAACCCTGCCCGGCTACGGCATCGATTATTGGCCCAAAGACGCCAAGATCATTCAGGTTGATATCAATCCAGATCGCATCGGCCTGACCAAGAAAGTGACCGTCGGGATCATTGGTGACGCCAAAAACGTGGCATCAGCCCTGCTGGAAAAACTATCTGATACTGCAGGTGACAGTGGCCGCGCCGAGCGCAAAGCGACAATTGCTCAGACCAAATCGGCCTGGGCACAGCAATTGTCCAGCATGGATCACGAAGACGATGATCCCGGCACCACCTGGAACCAGCGCGCCCGCGCCAGCAAACCCGAATGGCTGAGCCCACGCAAAGCCTGGCGCGCCATCCAGAGCGCCCTACCCAAAGAGGCGATTATCAGCTCTGATATCGGCAACAACTGCGCCATCGGCAACGCCTATCCATCGTTCGAAGACGGCCGCAAATATCTGGCCCCCGGCCTATTTGGCCCCTGCGGCTATGGTTTGCCATCAATTGTCGGCGCAAAAATTGGTTGTCCTGATGTTCCGGTTGTCGGTTTTGCAGGCGACGGCGCGTTCGGCATCGCCGTGACAGAGCTGACCGCAATCGGCCGCGAAGAATGGCCCGCTGTTACGATGATCGTCTTCCGCAATTATCAATGGGGCGCCGAAAAGCGTAATTCCACCCTTTGGTACGAGGATAACTTCATCGGCACCGAGTTGGATGACAAAGTCTCCTATGCTGGTATCGCGCAAGCCTGCGGCCTGCAGGGTGTGCAAGCCCGCACGATGGACGAATTGACAGCGGCGCTGCATACGGCTGTTGAAGACCAGATGAAACACGGCAAGACCACGCTGATCGAAGCAATGATCAACCAAGAACTGGGCGAGCCGTTCCGCCGCGACGCAATGAAGAACCCTGTCGCAGTGGCAGGCATCAGCGCAGACGATATGCGGGTGCAAACCGTCGAGTAGGACCGCAGTAATACCGAAACAGGAGGCGAGTTTGACCCTCTGCATGAAAGAAACACGCCAAAAATCAGAACAGCCAAGCCGGGCTGTTCTGATACCTTTCGCTTTTGCAAAAAAGGCGCATCAGCCCGGTCGTTGCGTGCCTAGCTGCGTCCACCGCCAGCGTGACGCGTGATATGGCGCATCAAACAGACACTCAAAATATTCTGGTTCTAAACGCTGGATCCTCGTCCATCAAGTTCGCCCTTTTTGATGGGCACCTCAACCAAACTCTTTCAGGGATTGCAGAAGGTATCGGCCAGGTTTCGAAACTAACCATCGGAACCGATGTCGAAAACACGCCCTTTATCGATCATCGTGCCGCACTGAGCGCCGTGCTGAAACGATTAAGATTGCGAGGCTTCGACCTCAAGGCTCTGACGGCCGTTGGCCACCGCGTGGTCCATGGCGGCGCTAAACTAACGCAGCCTGTGCGGCTTACCCCCGAGGTGCGCGCCGAGATTAACAATTGCACACCCCTGGCACCACTGCACAATCCCCATAATCTAGCCGCAATTGATATGCTGTCTGAATTGGCCCCGGATGTGCCGCAATATGCCAGCTTCGACACCTCATTTCATGCCACCAATCCAACCGTGGCAACCCGCTATGCCATCCCACGCATGATCGAGACAAAAGGTATCCGCCGCTATGGGTTTCATGGCCTCAGTTATGCGTCTTTGGCTCAGACATTACCCGTGGTGTCCGACCAGAAGCTTCCCTCGCGCCTGCTGGCGTTCCACCTTGGCAACGGTGCCAGTCTGTGCGCCATTTTAAACGGTTATTCGGTCGCAACCACGATGGGATACTCGCCACTGGACGGGCTGACAATGGGAACACGCTCTGGTGGCATTGATGCCAATGCGGTCCTGCGTCTGGTGGCCGACAATGGGTTGGAACGCACCAAGGCCATCTTGAACCATGAAAGCGGCCTACTTGGCCTGTCGGGCGGTAAATCTGACATGCGCAATCTGATGCTGGATGCCTCGGCCGACAGCGCCTTTGCAATTGAACACTTTTGCTATTGGAGCCTGCGTCACGCCGGGTCGCTGATTGCAGCAATGGAAGGGCTCGATGCAATCGCCTTTACTGGCGGTATTGGCGAGAATGCCATAGGTGTGCGCGCCCGCATCTTGCGCGGTCTGGAATGGGCCGGGGTCCGCCTTGATGTCGATGCCAACCACCGCCGCAAAGCCCGACTGCACGCAGACAGCTCAAAAGTGGCAATCTGGGTCGTGCCGGCACAAGAAGAGCGCATGATCGCAGCCGACACATTGTCAATTCTCAAGGGGGCTGCATGAGTTATCCGGTCGCCACGGTCACAGCTGTTGCCGCCACAATATCCTCGACAGACGCACCGCGGCTCAGATCGCAGACCGGCTTGCGAAAGCCTTGCAAAAAAGGCCCCAACGCTTGGGCTGAAGCCAGTTCTTGGCACAGCTTATACCCGATATTTCCAGCGTTTAAGTCAGGAAAAACCAACACGTTGAAATCGCCAGACTGCACCCCTTTCTTGGCTCCAATAGCTTGGTTCAATGCCGCATCCGCCTGGATCGGACCAAAACTGTCGATGCCCAGATCTGACAGCGCATTGGCCGCCCCGCGCGTCAGATCAACCGAAGGTCCCTGGCCTGAATCGGCCGTTGAATACGACAAAAGCGCAACGCGGGGCGCGCCCAGCAAGCCCTGTGCCGACGCCGCAGTTGCGCAGGCGATATCAACCAGCTCCTCCTGCGACGGCGCAACATTCACTGCACAATCGGCAAAAATAAAACTGCGCCCATCAGGGAACAGCATCAGAAAAAACGAAGACGGTGTTTTGATCTTCGGATCCAAACCAATGGCGATGCTGGCCGCCTCGATCACCCGCTTCGTCGCACTGTCTGCCCCCGCTACCATAGCATCGGCTTGGCCCGCCGCCACCATTGCGGCGGCGCGATACAACGGTTTGGCCAGCAGACGCCTAGCAATTGCCTCTTTCATCCCTCGTGCCTTTGTCAGAACCTCGATTTGGTCATCGCAAATATCCGTAAGTGGCATCGGTTGGCACAGCCCATCCGCCTGCAAGCGGGCCGCTGCTTTGGCCACTCGGGGATCATCCAACTCAGGAAACACCACCCTTGCGTTGCGCTCTTGGGCGCGCGCGTATATTTTTTCTAAAATCGACATGTATACCTCCGTGTACAGTCGCAGGAGACAGTAATGACCGAAAACGTCAAGATAAACCGTGGCCTAAAAGGCATCTATTTCGAACGCTCAGGTGTCAGCCATATCGATGGTACCAAGGGTGAATTAAGTTACCGTGGGTATTCAATCCACGATCTGGCAACAAAATCAACATTCGAGGAAGTCGCCTATCTGCTGATTTTTGGCGAGTTGCCGAACACCGAAGAGCTGTCTGATTTTGATGCACGTTTAAAAGCTGCAAGGCACCTGCCACAAGAAATTTATCAGATTATCGAGGCAACAAAATCCGGACATCCTATGGATGTTTTGCGCACAGCAACATCGGCACTAGCGGCGCTTGAGCCACAAAGTCTGCAACTCGGAGAAGAGGCATTTATTGAAAACGGCATACGCCTGACCAGTCAGCTGCCAATGATCATCGCGGCCCATGAGACGCTGCGCAACGGGCGCACACTGGTGTCACCGGATCCCAATTTATCGCATGCGGCCAACTGGCTGTGGATGCTAAAAGGCGAAGTCCCCTCGGCGGATGCGGCGCGGCTGGCAGATGTCGATTTCATCTTGCATGCCGAACACGGGTCCAACGCGTCAAGTTTTGCCGCACGGGTGACGATCGGCACTGAGGCCAATCTGCACGGCGCCGTTGTCACCGCATTGGCCACACTGGCCGGACCAGCCCATGGCGGGGCTGCTGAAGATGTGATGAAAATGGTAATGGAAATCGGCACACCGGACAAAGCGGCTGATTATGTCAAAGCCAAGCGGGCGGCGCGCGAACCGGTGACGGGATTTGGTCACCGGGTCTACCGTGCCGAAGACCCCCGTGCCCGCCACATGCGCGAGGGCGTGCGCAAACTGGGCCAAGAAATGGGCGCACCGGAATGGTATGAGATACTGCAAGGCGTCGTCGATGCGATGAAACCCTATGCGCGCCACGGCCTGAATGTGAACGTCGACTTTTATTCTGGTGTGGTCTATCAACTGCACGGTATTCCAATGGATCTCTACGTCCCGATCTTTGCCATTGGGCGCATGCCCGGTTGGATCATACAATGTCTCGAACAGCAGCGCGGTAATATTTTGATACGACCCCTGACACTTTATAATGGCCCGGAAATGCGGCCTTTCAAAACCCTGAAAATGCGCTAATATCCCATCATACTTGGCAGCTTTATTCTCTTCGCAAAAAGAAAGTTCATGCAACCCATGAGTTCAACACAGGACAGTAAAAAGCCATGGCTCTTGCAAGCATACCCTTTGCCGTTTCCCTTCGGATTTCAAAACTCAAAAACCGCCTATATAGCGTGTTTCCGGGGGTGATTGTGTCAATGATCGTCGCAACCACAGCGCAGTTTCTCGCAGACCACTACAGCACCCCGGTTATGTTGCTGGCACTGTTGTTGGGCATGGCGGTCAGCTTTCTCGGTGAGGAGGGTAAAACCGTCGCTGGTATCAGCTTTACCAGCAAAACGCTGTTGCGGGTTGGGGTGGCACTTTTGGGTGTAAGGATCAGCGCCGACCTGATTATCGGATTGGGCCCGCAATTGATTGCGCTGGTGGTGGTTGGTGTTTTGGCCACAATTGCATTCGGACTTGGGGTGGCGCGTTTCTTTGGCCACGGCTGGCGGTTTGGCTTGCTCACTGCCAGCGCAGTGGCGATCTGCGGTGCCTCAGCGGCAATGGCCATCAGCGCGATATTGCCAAAAGATGACCGCAGCGAACAGCGCCTGATCTTTACCGTATTGGGCGTCACGGTGTTGTCGACGATGGCCATGGTGGCCTATCCGGTTGTGGTCAATACACTCGACATTGGCGAAACCGGTGGCGGCGTATTTCTGGGGGGCACGATCCACGATGTCGCACAGGTGGTTGGAGCCGGATTTTCAATCTCTGAGGCAACTGGTGACACCGCCACTTTGGTGAAATTGATCCGGGTGGCGCTGTTGGCACCGGTCGTTTTGGTTGCCTCGGTTATCATCCGCAGCTTCGCCCAGCCACCCGAAGACGGAAAAAAACCGCCGTTGCTGCCAACCTTTGTGGTGTTTTTTCTTGGGCTTGCAACGTTGAATTCACTGCACCTGATCCCGGCCCAAGTCGCCATCTTTCTAAGCGAGGCCTCGCGGTGGCTGCTGCTGACCGCAATCGCAGCGGTGGGCATGAAAACAAATCTCAAGCACGTGTTGGCCGTTGGTGGCCCAGCAATCGCACTTTTATTCACCGAGACACTTTTTATCGCAAGCTTTGTCCTGATTGGGATTGCTGCTTTGCCATGACATAAACCATCCATAAAGGACGCCAGATGAGCTTCGAGCAACCTATATTGAATACCTCACCAGAGGTCTCGGATGAAATCCGCAAGACCACGTGTTACATGTGCGCCTGCCGCTGCGGAATTAACGTGCATTTAAAACAGGGCAAGGTCGCCTATATCGAAGGCAACCGTGACCATCCGGTCAACAAGGGTGTCCTATGCGCCAAGGGCAGCGCCGGTATTATGCAGGTCAATGCCCCGTCGCGCCTACAGACGCCCTTGAAACGTGTCGGCCCAAGGGGCTCTGGTGAATTTGAGGAAATCAGCTGGGACGAAGCCCTAAGTATGGCCACCAATTTGTTGGAGCCGATCCGCAAGAACAACCCTGAAAAACTCGCATTTTTCACCGGACGCGATCAGTCACAATCCTTCACTAGCTTTTGGGCACAGAATTTTGGTACGCCCAATTATGCCGCGCATGGCGGATTCTGTTCGGTGAATATGGCTGCCGCTGGCATTTATACCATGGGGGGCGCATTTTGGGAATTTGGCCAACCCGACTGGGACCACACCAAATTGTTCATGTTGTTCGGTGTGGCCGAAGACCATGACAGCAACCCGATCAAAATGGGGCTGGGCAAGATAAAAGCCCGAGGCGCCAAAGTCATCGGCGTCAATCCGATCCGGTCGGGCTATAACGCAATTGCAGATGAATGGGTCGGCATCACCCCGGGAACCGATGGCTTGTTCATCCTCGCCCTCGTGCATGAATTGATGCGCGCTGGCAAAATGGACCTCGACTATCTGGCCCGCTATACAAATGCACCGGTTTTGATCAATAGCGACCCCAAATCCCCCGAGCACGGCCTGTTGATGCGCGACGCCGACGGCAAACAGTTGGTTGTCGATAGCGTGACTGGAAAACTGGCCCCATTTGACCGGCCCGGAGTGCGACCCGACCTATCGGCCACCTATCGCCACGGCGGCGTGACACACCGGCCCGTGTTTCATCTGATGGTCGAGCGCTATCTCGATCCAAGCTATTCAGCCGATGCGGTCACAGAAAGGGTCGGGATCGCGGCAGATAAAATTCGTCGGATTGCGGCGGAAATCGCCCGCGTTGCTTTTGACGAGGCCATCGAGTTAGACCAGGAATGGACTGATTTCCGCGGAGAAACCCATGATAAAATGATTGGCCGCCCAGTCAGTTTTCACGCCATGCGTGGTATTTCCGCCCATTCCAACGGCTTTCAGACCTGCCGGGCCTTGCATGTCTTGCAAATCATTCTCGGCACCGTCGAAGTACCTGGCGGATTCCGCTTTAAACCGCCCTATCCCAAACCCCCGGAAATACACCCCAAGCCGCATTGCAAAGTAACCCCCGGCGCGCCGCTGAACGGCCCGCACCTAGGATTTGTCCACGGACCCGATGATCTGGCACTGAAAGCCGATGGATCGCCAGCGCGGATCGACAAGGCCTTCACATGGGAAAACCCGATGTCAGCCCATGGGCTGATGCATATGGTGATCTCGAACGCCCATGCCGGCGACCCCTATAAGATAGACACATTGTTTATGTATATGGCTAATATGTCGTGGAACAGCTCGATGAACACCAGCGGTGTGATTGAGATGCTGACAGATACAGATGAAAACGGCGACTATGTGATCCCCAACATCATTTATTCGGATGCTTATTCGTCGGAAATGGTCGCCTATGCCGATCTTATCCTGCCCGACACCACCTATCTGGAACGTCATGATTGTATCAGCCTTCTGGACCGGCCAATCTGCGAAGCGGATGCCGCCGCCGACGCCATTCGCTGGCCGGTGATCGAGCCCGACCGCAATGTGCGCGGCTTCCAATCAGTACTGTGTGAACTGGGTGCCCGGCTCAGCTTGCCGGGCTTTACCAATGAAGATGGCAGCCAGAAATATGCGGATTATGCCGACTATATCGTCAACCACATCCGCAAACCCGGCATCGGCCCACTTGCCGGATTTCGGGGTGACGGCTCAGATATTGGCCGCGGTGAAGTCAACAAGGACCAATTGAACCGCTATATCGAAAACGGCGGCTTTTTTGTCGAACACATACCAGACGGGGCGCATTACTATAAACCTTGGAACACTAAATATCAGGACTGGGCGGTCAAGATGGGCCTGTATGACAGCCCCCAGCCCTATCTGTTTCAGCTCTATGTCGAGCCGATGCGCCGCTTTCAATTGGCCGCCGAAGGCCATGGCGACCGGCAGCCGCCGGATCATCTCAGAGAACAGATAAAAACCACACTCGATCCACTGCCAATCTGGTATGCCCCGTTTGAAGACAGCCATGTGGACCCCGAAGAATATCCCATCCATGCCCTGACCCAGCGGCCGATGGCGATGTATCATTCGTGGGGCAGCCAAAACGCTTGGCTGCGGCAAATCCACGGCCATAACCCCCTGTATCTGCCGACCAAACTGATGACGCAGCATGATCTGACAGACGGCGATTGGGCAACCGTCAGTTCGGTGCATGGATCAATCACTGTGCCAGTGGCGCATATGGCGGCACTGAATGAAAACACCGTCTGGACGTGGAACGCGATTGGCAAACGCAAAGGCGCATGGGCGCTGGGTGAGGAAAGCTCTGAGGCCACAAAAGGCTTTTTGCTCAATCACCTGATCCATGAGTTGCTGCCCCCGAAAGGTGATGGCCTGAGATGGGCCAATTCGGACCCGATCACCGGCCAGGCTGCGTGGTTTGACCTGCGGGTCAAAATCGCCAAAGCCGAGACAGCCAATGAAAGCCAGCCCGCCTTCGATGCGATCAAATCGCCCGTGGGCGTTGGGCCAGCAGAACTTACTTGGAAGGTCAGCCAATGACACAGCTCCCCGAAACCACCCAGCGCAAACTGGGCCTTGTGATCGATCTTGATACCTGCGTCGGCTGTCATGCCTGCGTAATCAGTTGCAAAGGCTGGAACACCGAAAACTATGGGGCACCGCTCAGCGATCAAAACCCCTATAACAAAGAGGCTTCAGGCACCTTCCTGAACCGGGTGCACAGCTATGAGGTGCAGCCCGATATCGGCGCGGCACAGTTGATCCATTTCCCGAAATCCTGCCTGCATTGTGACGATGCGCCCTGCGTGACTGTGTGCCCGACTGGGGCCAGCTATAAACGC
The DNA here is from genome assembly GCA_002336405.1 of Rhodobacteraceae bacterium UBA1957. Taxonomy (GTDB): domain Bacteria; phylum Pseudomonadota; class Alphaproteobacteria; order Rhodobacterales; family Rhodobacteraceae; genus CPC320. The sequence continues at coordinate 6,940 of DDEJ01000080.1, read as the reverse complement.
GTCGAGGACGGGATTGTGCTGGTCAATGAAAGCGACTGCATCGGCTGTGGGCTCTGCGCCTGGGCCTGCCCGTACGGCGCGCGCGAGTTGGACGCCTCAGAAGGCGTGATGAAGAAATGTACGCTCTGCGTCGACCGGATTTACAACGAAAATCTGCCCGAAGAAGATCGGGTTCCATCCTGTGTGCGGACCTGTCCGGCCGGGGCACGCCATTTCGGCGATCTTGGCGATGAAGACAGCGCGGTCAGCCAGTTAGTGGCCGAGCGCGGCGGAATGGATCTTATGCCCGAGTTGGGCACCAAACCGGTCAATAAATACCTGCCGCCCCGGCCTAAAGACACATTGGATGAAATCGACATTCTCGCGCCCCTTCTCGCGCCTGTTGCCGAAGACCCCAAGGGGTTCATGGGCTGGCTTGATAAAACACTGGAGAAACTCTGATGCATCCAGCGCCTTCTGTCATTTTATTCACCACCCTGTCCGGCATTGGCTTTGGACTTTTGGCCTTTTTGGGGCTTGGCCTGCCCGTGGTAACAGGGTGGCTGGCCTTTGCTTTTTTTGCCGTTGCCTATCTGCTGGCGGTCGGCGGACTGCTGGCGTCGACCTTTCATTTGGGCCATCCAGAACGGGCACTGAAAGCCTTTAGCCAGTGGCAGACAAGTTGGCTCAGCCGCGAGGCCTGGGCCGCTGTTGGCGCTTTGGTGGTCATGGGGATCTATGGCGCAGGGCTGGTTTTCTTAGACCTGCGCATGCCGATTTTGGGCCAGATCGGCGCAGCACTCTCGCTGGCGACGGTCTATTGTACTTCGATGATCTATGCGCAGCTGAAAACTGTTCCGCGCTGGAACATGCCACTGACACCGGTACTATTTGTCAGCCTGTCTCTGGCAGGAGGGGCGCTTCTGGCAGGCGCAGGGTTTCTGGCGCTTATCCTGCTGGGATCGGCAGGCTGCGTGCAGATCGCCTATTGGGTTGTGGGCGATACCCGCCTTAAACGTTCGGGCACCACCATAGAAAGCGCAACCGGCCTTGGCCACATCGGTTCTGTACGAGCCTTCGAACCACCCCATACCGGGACCAATTATCTGATGAGCGAATTTATGCACGTTGTTGGTCGCAAACATGCAGCAAAACTGCGGATTATTGCCTTGGGTTTGATGGTGCTCGCACCAGTCATACTGATCATGAGCCCGTTCAATTATGTTTTGGCGCTGCTTCTGGCCGCTGCGACACATCTGGCCGGTGTCTGTGTATCGCGCTGGTTATTTTTTGCGCAGGCCGAACACGTCGTAGGACTTTATTACGGCAAGCGCTAGCACCGAGCGGTCAATATCTGTCTCTGGGCTGTCCCCGCCCGGAGACCCCAAATTTTTCGGCATCCTCTAATCTGTTTTGAACAACCGGCGCAGCCGTCCTGCAAAACGCCCAGCGCGCACCTTGACACCAGATCCGGCTTCTTCAAGAGTGTCCGCCACATCTTCCAGAACAGGATCGACCCGCGCGGCCCAAAACCGCAGCCAGCGCACCCTAATCATCCAAAAAACGCCAAAAATCCCAATCAAGGTCAAGATATTTTGCCAGGGGATCACCCGCATCTCTGGATCCTCAATCACCCGCATCCGCACCACATTTGGATAAATCGACAACAGCTCTGACCGCCAGCCATAGTGCCGCAACAAAACCCATGTCATCGTCTCGGCATTTTTGGTCGAAATCAGGTCCGTTGCCTGCGCCTGTATATTTGACGTGCCAAACTTGAAATAGGGCGGCCAGCCCCAACCAGTATCTTCGTTGCGGTAAACGCTGACACTGCCGTCGGTACGCACCGCACTGATTAACCGAAGATCACGGCTTTGCAGCGTCCCATCACCATTTTGATTATCCGCATAGAAAATTTGGTTGAACCCACCAAAATCACGTCGAATGATATCGGTCCCGGTGATCCGCAGTATATCGTGCTGCGGCAGTGTGTAGTGCAAAAATCCAAGTACCAGTGATATAAAAACCAATCGAAACGTCCAAATAAAATAAGCCATATTCATCCTGCAAAAACCTCAGACGAACATAAGCAGCCCCAGGGGATCAAACAACCCTGAAAGCCCGCGCACCAAATAGGGCGCGGGCGCTTGCAGGTTATCCAACGATATTAAAGTCCGGCCCGTAGGGATATCCGGTTAACCGCTCGTTGCCAGTTTCGGTGATCAATAAAATATCGTGTTCGCGGTATCCCCCTGCACCGGGCATGCCTTGGGGTAAGGTCAGCATCGGTTCCATTGAAATTACCATACCGGGGGTCAGCACTGTCTCGATATCCTCACGCAATTCCAACCCCGCCTCGCGGCCATAATAATGCGACAGCACCCCAAACGAATGCCCATAGCCAAAACTGCGATACCGCAACAGATCCTCTTGTTCGAAAAACTGGTTCAGTTGTGCGGTGACTGCGGCACAGGTGGTACCGGGTCGCAACAGCGTCATTCCCAATTCATGCGCTGCCACATTTGCCTGCCACAGACGCAGGCTTTCGCGATCGACCTCGCGCACGAACAATGTGCGCTCAAGCGCGGTATAATAGCCACTGATCATTGGAAACGTATTCAACGACAGGATGTCGCCACCCTCAAGCCTGCGGCCCGTCACCGGGTTATGCGCCCCATCGGTATTGAGACCCGATTGGAACCACACCCATGTGTCGCGGTATTCCGCCTGTGGAAATCGGCGGGTGATCTCGGTCTCCATCGCGTTGCGACCCACCATTGCAACTTCAATTTCGCGCGCCCCTTCGCGAATGGCATCACGGATGGCATAGCCCCCAATATCAGCCACTTGCGCGCCTTGGCGGATCAACGCAATTTCAGCTGTTGATTTATGCAGTCTTTGACGCATCGTGGCCGATGCCAGATCAACGATCCGCTCAGGTCTTAAAAATGTCTCCAGCGTGGCGCGCTGCGCCACCACCAGATGATCAGCCTCATAGCCAATCACTTGTCCGGTTCCGGTCACATGATGAATGGCTCGCCAGAAATTATCCCGCTGCCAATCGCTGTAGGTCAGATTGTCCCCATAGCAGCGGCGCCAGGGCTGGCCGGCATCAATGCCCGCCGAAATCGTGACCGATTGATTGGCCGTTACAACCAACGCATAGGGGCGACCAAAGGCGCAGTACAAGAACCCTGCATAATATGCGATATTATGCATGGAAGTGAGCACGGCAGCGGTGCAACCGACCTGCCGCATCGTGGCACGAAGCAACGACAAACGCGCTTCATACTCGGTGTCAGAGAACGGCAAACAGGCCTTTTCTCCATTGTGGAATTGATACATATCAGGACGCATTGTCATGTCGACCCTCCTTTACAGAAAGGTCCCGGCGTTCAGGACGGAGCGGGGCAAAATGTGCAAAAATTCGGCGACGCCATCGCTGAACCCCTGCAGCAGTTTTCAGCTAAGACACATCATATAGCAAGCATATTCTCAGACTAAGCAAAAAACGCTTGGGTCAGAGCCGATTGAGGATAGACCATATCCTCGATCACATTGAAATGATGCTGGCCCGCGCTGATTACATGCCCCGGATCAGTCTGCCCCAGATCAGTCTGCCACGCCTCGACCAACCAGCGCGCCTGATCCAAAAAAACAGGCCGCTCCTCGGCGCCGACCCAAACGGTCACTGGCAGCTTTGGGGCCTGTTGCAACACCGGACTTTCAGCAGCAGCCTGAGCCGCGTTCATTCCAAACTGCGCGTTCATCGCGGTCTGTAGCAAAGGCCGCAGATCCGCGACCGGCGAGATCGGCACCACCCGTTGCACCCGATGCATCACAGCGTTGGGCAGCATGCCAGGTGCCAGCATCCGCGCCACCAGATGACCACCCGCCGAATGCCCACTGAGCACAAGCCCACCATCAACACGCCCCGCCGCACAGATAACAGCCTGAACAATTTGCTGGGTGATCTGGGCAATCGTCACCTCGGGGCACAAATCATAGGACGGCATCGCCACCGCCCAGCCGTGTTGCAGCGGTCCAGCCGCCAGATGCGACCAGTAAGATTTGTCAAATTTCAACCAATAGCCACCGTGCACAAACATCAATAGGCCCTGTGGCGCCCTTTGCGGTAAAAAAAGATCGAAACGAGACCTTGCGCTTTGGCCATAGGATATATCCAATTCTGCCCGTCTGGCAGATATCATCTCGCCTCGGAAATCCGCCGCCTTTTGTCGCCAGCGTTCCGGATAGGCCGCAGCACCAGGAATATGGGCGGCATTCGCGTATGCGTCATCAAAATCCATTGGACCGGTTCCTTTTCAAAGCTGGACAATTATATGTAGACTTGAAATGACATAATGAGAACTTTTTTCAGGAGTGCGGTGATGTTAGATGATACGACAAATTTACGGTCTCTATTAAAAGACCCCAGCCTGCTTGCCACGCAGGGCTATTTGGCAGGCGATTGGGTGGATGGCGAGGATGGCGCAACCTTTAAGGTGCTGAACCCGGCCCGCGGTGACGTGGTGGCCAATGTCGCAGATTTCAGTCGGGCGCAAACCGCCGACGCAATTGCAAAAGCCGAAATTGCCCAAAAATCTTGGGCTGCCCACACCGGCAAGGAACGTGCCAACATCCTGCGCCGCTGGTACGATCTTATGATGGAAAACGCCGATGATCTGGCCATCATTCTGACCGCAGAACAAGGCAAACCGCTGGCCGAGGCCAAAGGCGAAATCGGCTATGGCGCATCTTTCATCGAATTTTTCGCCGAAGAGGCCAAGCGGATTTATGGCGAGACCATTCCCGGGCATCAGCCGGACAAGCGGATCACGGTGATCAAACAACCCATCGGGGTTGCCGCCTCGATCACCCCGTGGAATTTCCCCAATGCGATGATAACCCGCAAAGCCGCCCCAGCACTGGCTGCGGGCTGTGCCTTTGTCGCACGCCCAGCCAAAGAAACGCCACTATCAGCGCTGGTCATGGGTGTTTTGGCCGACCGCGCTGGCATCCCTAAAGGCGTGTTGTCGATCATTCCCTCGACCAAGTCCTCTGCGATCGGCAAAGAATTTTGTGAAAACCCGATCGTGCGCAAACTGACCTTTACCGGATCGACCGAAATCGGCCGCATCCTGCTGCGGCAAGCCGCCGATCAGGTAATGAAATGCTCAATGGAACTGGGCGGCAATGCCCCTTTTATCGTGTTTGACGATGCAGATCTTGATGCCGCCGTCGAAGGCGCGATCATGTGCAAGTTTCGCAACAATGGCCAAACCTGCGTCTGCGCCAACCGGATTTATGTGCAATCCGGCATCTATGATGCCTTTGCTGAAAAACTTGCCGCCGCCGTTGGCAAAATGAAGGTCGGCGACGGACTTCAGGCTGGCACCGCGCTGGGGCCGCTCATTAATGCCGAAGCAATGGTCAAGGTGCAAGAGCATATCACCGATGCCACAGCAAAAGGCGGTCAGGTCATTTTGGGGAGTGAGGCCCATCAAGGCCCTGGTCATTTTCTGCCACCTACGATCGTCACCGGGGCGACCCGCGATATGGCCGTCGCGACGGAAGAGACCTTCGGCCCCTTTGCAGCGCTGTTTAGGTTTGAGGATGAAGACGAGGTCATCGCATTGGCAAATGACACAATATTCGGCTTGGCCAGCTATTTTTATGCCAAGGATTTATCGCGCGTCTACAAGGTTGCCGAGGCGTTGGAATATGGCATTGTCGGCGTGAACACGGGTATTATCTCAACCGAAGTGGCACCGTTTGGCGGCGTCAAACAATCAGGATTAGGCCGGGAAGGCAGCCACCACGGCATCGAAGATTACCTCGAGATGAAATACATCTGCATGTCGGTGTAAACACACCAACCGGCATTTTTCATGATTTTCGCCGGATCGGGATGACCCAGATCCGGCGTGACCTCCAGATTTCGACCGCATTGGTCACAAAAATTTTTATGCACTGGCCATCAGGTGACCGCGCTGTATGAGATCACACCGATTGGCTCATCCGCGCAGCTGACCTCATTACTGCGCTACGGCAAACGGCGAGACACCACCATTCCCGGAGAAATCGGATTTGTCGCGCTGCGCTATAAACAACCAGGAACCGACCAGAGTGAGGGCATCGAGACACCGATCACCCGAGACAATATCGGGGACGACGGTGATCTGCAGTTTGCCGCGGCGATCGCCGGCTTTGGCCAGCTTTTGCGCGATCCGCGCTATCTGGGTAATTGGGGATGGAATGCGGCCATTGACTTGGCCAACAATGCGCGCGGTGCCGATCGATTTGACTATCGCGCCGCAGCGATAACGCTGATGCGTCTGGCCCAAAGCCTAAATACAACGTGAGGTCGGGGCACAACCCTGATCTATGAAGCACGAGCAAGACGTGTTTTTTTCTTCTGGCCAATACGACTATAATACACCCGCTTTGCCACTGTGATCCATACAGCACTTACCGCCGCGAGACTGTCAGTCGCGTACAAGCCTCGCCACCTGCGCACGGCTTGGCTCTGTGGTTCAGGTCTTGACTATGCGCTTGAACCAATCATCAAAGTCAGTGTGTGAAGGCCTGGCTTGCAAACTCTTGAAGTCTTGTTATCTGGTCGAATGATC
>DDEJ01000080.1:0-198 GCA_002336405.1 Rhodobacteraceae bacterium UBA1957 | reverse complement strand
AATACGACTATAATACACCCGCTTGACCGCTCTGATCCTTACAGCACTTACCGCCGCGAAACGGTCAGTCGCGAAACGGTCAGTCGCGCGCAAGCTTCACCACCTGCGCACGACTTAGCTCTGCGATACTGGCCTTGAATATGCGCTTGCACAGATTAGCAAAGACAGTGTCAAAAGGCCTGGCTTGCAAACTCTTGA
>DDEJ01000077.1:9842-20515 GCA_002336405.1 Rhodobacteraceae bacterium UBA1957 | reverse complement strand
CAGCAGACTGAAAAACACCTCTGCCTAAATCGTGAAACCCAAAAACGCCCTTACGCAGACGTCTTCGGTTGCGTTTTTTGTATCGCAGCTTGTCGTACTTAATGGCTTTGCATGATGATTTTTGTTTATAATGCAAGGCTTTATAGCTAGCCTCACGAGGGCTTCACGGAACTTGTCTGCGTCACAGCCTCGATCTCCCAATAACCAATCGGCTGCCGGCAGGCTGCTCACAAGAGCTCTCGCTCCGGTATCCCCCCTGACCTGGCCCGCGGTCATAAAGAACCGGATTGGTGGCCAATCGTGTCGGTCACAGCGTGCAGTTGCGTATTCATACCACCTTTGGTACGGCCTATCAGACGTCCGGGCCCCTCTGTTTTACCCTCAGGCTGGAGGCCGTGCGGTGAGCCTTGAGGTGATTTGCGTCGATGGAGATCGTCTTGTTTTCCGGTGCTTTGGCAGCGACCCCTCCAAGGTCCGCGCGAATACCCGCACATTCCGCCCCCTGTCTCTGGTGATTGTATAAAGTCTTGTACGGATTGTTTTCCTTGGGAGCGATACACCGCCGCGACCTATGCGATTAAACAAGATAATCCCACTCAAGACACGCTTATCATCAACGCGGGCTCTACCCCGGCCCAATGGAAAATATGGCCGAAGCCGCATCATTTGATCTTCGCTCAGATATTAAAGATTACTCATAAAATCCCCCATTGTATGCGGGATTGAACTATACAAGCTCGAAAGCCCCAGCAAAGTTAATAGGTCCTGAACGTAGTAAAGCGCCGGTTTATTAATGCGCCGATTTTATAAAGGTATTGTTGCGCAGATCACGCATGGCTTGTCGCAACTCATCTTGCGAATTCATCACAAGCGGGCCGTGCCAGGCCACGGGTGCGTCGATAGGTGCGCCAGATATCAGCAGAAATCTGAGGCCTTCTTCGCTGGCCTGAACCGTGACTTCATCTCCGGTTCCAAACCGGATTAAGGTGCGGTCGCCAGACATATCGCGGATGTTGATCTCTTCGCCAGCGATTTCTTTTTCCAGCAGAACCCCCAGAGGCGCGCTGGCATCGGTAAACGCTCCGGCGCCTTAAAATACATAGGCAAAGGCCCAGCGGTAAGTATCTATTTTAAATGTTCTTTTAATACCAGTAGCCATAAAGATATCCAGATATTGCGGATCGGTGCCAATTCCGTCAACACCGCCCTGTTGGCCCCAAAACGTTCCGACGATGATTTTCACTTCGGTCCCATCGTCATCGCTCACAAGGGGGATATCTTTGCCCTAGACGTCCTGATATCGCGGCGCGGTCATTTTCAGCGCTGCGGGTAAATTGGCCCAGAGTTGAAAGCCGTGCATCTGGCCCTTGGCATTTCCCGTTGGCATCTCTTGGTGCATGATGCCCGAGCCTGCGGTCATCCCCTCGACATCGCCGGCGCTGAGGCCCCAGTGTTGCCCAGACTGTCACCATGCTCCACGGTTTCCGACAGCACAAAGGTGATGGTTTCAATACCGCGATGCGGATGCCACGGAAACCCCTGCAGGTAATGGGCGGGCACGTCGTTGCGAAAATCATCAAACAACAGGAACGGATCCAGTTCGCTGGGGTCCTGAAATCCAAAGGCCCGGTGCAAATGTACGCCGGCCCCCTCCATTGTCGGTTGGGCTTTACGGGTTTCGAGAGTTGAGCGTAACGACATGTTTAAGTCCCTGTTTGCGTCTGCCCAAAATACTAGGACTGCCCCTGTCTTTATTCAATTTTTTGATTGTGCGCAGTGCAAGACCCGCTGTGCAATAGTGCACAGAGGGCGCTGTGTGTCGACATTCTTTGCGCTGGGACGTCGCAAACAGACTGTAGGGGTTTGAAGCTGCGTGTAATTCTTAATGAAACAATGGGGGGAAACGCTATGCGGGTCGGTTTTATTGGTCTTGGAAATGTGGGCGGCAAATTGTCAGGCAGCCTTTTGCGCAACGGTGTGGACTTATACGTTCACGATCTTGAGACCGAACTGGTGGCGGGCTTTGTGGCCCGCGGTGCCCGCGATGGCGTCAGTCCAGCGCAACTGATGCGGGCTTGCGATACCGTTATTACATGCCTGCCCAGTCCGACCGCTTGTGCTGCGGTTATGGAGCAAATGCTGCCAGAGATGGTACCGGGTAAAACCTGGATCGAGATGTCTACCACCGACGCCTCGGAGGTGCGCCGTCTGGCCGAGCAGGTCACTGCTGTCGGCGCAGAGGCGGTCGAATGCCCGGTGTCTGGGGGCTGTCACCGGGCGGATACGGCGAATATTTCGATTTTCGCGGGCTGTTCCCGCCCAGTGTTTGAGCGCGTTCTACCTCTGTTGACGCTGATGGGGCGGCGGGTTCTACACACTGGCGATCTGGGATCAGCGAGCATTCTTAAGGTGATGACAAACTATCTGGCCACGGCCAATTTGCTGACGGTCTGCGAGGCGCTGGTGACGATGAAGGCGGCGGGTCTTGATCTGGCGACCACCTATGAGGCGATCAAAATCTCGTCTGGGACGTCGTTTGTACATGAAACCGAAAGCCAGCTGATCCTGTCGGGATCGCGTGATGTCAATTTCACTATGGACCTGGTGCTGAAAGATATCGGGTTGTTTCAAAAAATCGCTGATGACTTGGACGTGCCGCTGGAACTTTCACCGCAGATTATATCAATTATACAAGACGGGAAGGCGCGGTTTGGCGCGCGCGCGCAATCGGACCGGATCATTGAACGGCTGGAACAGGCGACCGGTCTCAGTGTTCTGGCTGACGGGTTCCCAGAGGCTTTGGTGGATGACGAGCCCGAAGAGGTGGGCTATGAGGTGCGCCCTGAACATTGAGGCCTCGCCTCTGCCACGGTTATGGGGTATCTGAGCGCTCACGCAGCGGGGTGCCCTATGTCTTCTGAAATTTTGGCCACAGTTCATGCCAGCGCGCCGCGTCGGTTGTTTGGTGTCACTCTAAACATCGTACTGGGTTTGCTGTTGATTTATATCGCTTTGATCAAGCCACCTGCGCATATGGGTTGGCAGGCGTTTTTGGTTCTTTTGGGCGTCACCGTGCTTTGGTTGGGACAGAAAATGTGGTACGCGACGCAGCGTGTTATCGAGCTGACTGAAACCGAGTTGCGCGATAGTTCCGGTGAGGTGATCGCATATGTCGATCAGATCGTATCGATTGACCGCGGTATGTTGGCGTTCAAACCTTCAAACGGATTCATCTTTAAGGTAAAAACCGCACAGCCCCGCGCCTGGAACCCCGGTCTTTGGTGGCGTTTCGGACGGCGTGTCGGGGTTGGCGGGGTGACCCCTGGTTCCAGTACGAAAATGATGGCTGACATAATTGCGGCAAAACTGGCCGAGCGTACGGAAGAGTGAAAGCCGGGCTTGCTTAGGCGCCTGATTCGGCGCGCAATAGGCACGCAGGTGCAGTTCGGTCACGACGTAGTTTGGATTCAGGTCCAAATTTCGAGTGGAAGGCTTTTGATAGTCTCTTTTGAATTTGGTGGTGCCTCAATTTAATCTGATGTTAAGAAATGACTATAAATTAAGCAAAATTTGTGTACGGTCATATTATTAAAAGATTTCTAATCTCAATAGGCCACGTAAAGAGGTTCTCTGCAGGTAAAGGACATACGATGAAAAATGTTAAAGAACCAAGTTTTCGTGAAAGCGTTGACCTCATGTTTAATCGAGCGGTTGCCCTGCTGGATTTACCGCCGGGACTCGAAGAAAAAATAAGGGTTTGTAACGCCACCTATACGGTCCGCTTCGGGGTGAGGCTGCGTGGTGGCATCCAAACATTTGTCGGATACCGATCGGTTCATTCGGAACATACCGAGCCGGTTAAGGGCGGAATTCGGTACTCGATGGGGGTGGATCAGGATGAGGTCGAGGCTCTTGCAGCGCTGATGACATATAAATGTGCCTTGGTTGAAGCCCCGTTTGGCGGCTCAAAAGGGGGGCTGCGTATCGATCCCCGCAAATATGATGAACATGAACTTGAATTGATCACCAGACGCTTTGCCTATGAGTTGATCAAGCGTGATCTGATCAATCCTTCACAAAACGTGCCGGCCCCGGATATGGGCACGGGCGAACGAGAAATGGCATGGATGGCCGATCAATACGCGCGGATGAATACCACCGATATCAATTCGCGCGCCTGTGTCACCGGCAAGCCGCTCAATGCTGGTGGGATTGCCGGCAGGGTCGAGGCGACGGGGCGGGGCGTACAATATGCGCTGCGGGAATTTTTTCGCCACCCAGAGGATGTTGCTAAAGCCAACTTGGACGGCAGTCTCGATGGCAAGCGGATCATCGTGCAGGGATTGGGCAACGTGGGATATCACGCCGTTAAATTTCTTGCGGCCGAAGATGGTTCATTAATCACGGGCATTATTGAGCGGGATGGAGCTTTGCTGGACCCGAAAGGTTTGGATGTAGAAGCCGTTCACCAATGGATTGTTGAAAATGGGGGTGTAAAAGGGTTTCCCGCGGCGACTTATGTGGCCGATGGGGGGCTCGCGCTTGAAGAGCCCTGCGATATTTTAATCCCAGCCGCTTTGGAGGGGGTGATAAATCTAAACAATGCAGAGCGCATCAAGGCGCCACTTGTGATCGAGGCGGCAAACGGGCCGATTACCGCTGGCGCTAATGACATCTTATGCGAGAAAGGCGTGGTTATTATTCCCGATATGTATGCCAACGCCGGGGGCGTGACGGTCTCTTACTTTGAATGGGTTAAAAACCTAAGTCATATCCGTTTTGGCCGTATGCAGCGGCGCCAAGAAGAGGCCCGCCACCAACTGTTGGTCGACGAATTGGAGCGACTGGATCGCTATTCCGGGGATAAGTGGTCGATGAGTTCCAGCTTTAAGGAAAAATATCTGCGCGGCGCTGATGAATTGGAACTGGTGCGCTCGGGGTTGGATGACACAATGCGAGTTGCCTATCAATCGTTTCGCGAGGCTTGGCATACCCGCAAAGATGTTCCTGATCTGCGCACAGCAGCATTCTTGCTGGCTATTGACCGCGTGGCGACGAGTTATCGGGCAAAAGGCATGTAAATACGACAAGGTCTGGTGCTGAAATGCGCCGTTGGCGCTGGCCTTTTCTGAATAATGGCATTATTCTTGCGCTTATAAAAATGGTACTAGCGGGCCGGCCGAACAAGACCGATTGGATTGGCTGTTCGTTAGGGTGGTTGGGGTCGGTGTGAGCCCAAACGTGGTATCGGTGGTCGATTAGGAGCAGCTTATGGGGTTTTCCGGCTGGCGTGTTATCAAAGAAGGCTTGACCGGAAACCGCGGTTGGAAGCCGCAGTGGCGTGACGCCGCCCCCAAGAAAGATTACGATGTCTTGATCATTGGTGGCGGGGGGCACGGTCTGGCCACCGCTTATTATCTTGCCAAAGAACATGGCATTACCAATGTCGCAGTGTTGGAAAAAGGCCATCTTGGCAGTGGCAATATTGGCCGCAACACCACATTGGTGCGTTCTAATTACATGATGCCGGGAAATTCGGAATTTTACAGCCACTCGGTTAAACTGTGGGAAGGGCTGTCCCAAGAACTTAATTATAATGTTATGCACTCGCCGCGCGGACAGATCGTGCTGCACCATTCGGATGCGCAGCGCGATGCTGCTGTGCGGCTGGGAAACGCGATGATCAACCGTGGGGATGATGCAGAATTGCTGACCCGAGATGATGTGCGCCGGATGGTACCTTACCTTGATTTCGACAGCGCCCGCTTTCCGATTTATGGCGGGTTGTTACAACGCCGCGCCGGAACCGCCCGTCACGATGCAGTGGCATGGGGCTATGCCCGCGCTGCGGATGAACGCGGCGTCGATTTGGTGCAAAATTGCGAAGTCACCGGCATCGATATGAAAAATGGCAAGGTGACCGGTGTTCAAACCACAAGAGGCGTCATTCGTGCGCCCAAAATTGCGGTTGTTGTGGCGGGACGCTCCAGTCAGGTGGCGGCGATGGCCGGGATGCGCCTGCCGATTGAAAGTCATGTTTTGCAAGCTTTTGTTACCGAGGGTCTAAAACCATGCATTGATCATGTGATCAGTTTCGGCATGGGGCATTTTTATATCAGCCAGTCTGATAAAGGTGGCTTGGTCTTTGGCGGTAATCTGGATTTTTATGCGTCCTATGCATCGCGGGGCAACTTGCCGATGAAAGAACATGTGATGGAGGCGGCAATGACGCTGATGCCGATGATCGGCAAGGCGAAAGTGTTGCGCAGCTGGGGCGGGATTATGGATATGACCCCAGACGGCAGCCCGATTATCGACAGAACTTTGATCGACGGTCTATATTTAAACTGTGGCTGGTGCTATGGTGGATTTAAGGCTGTGCCGGCGTCGGGTTATGGGTTTGCCCATCTGTTAGCCACGGATCAATATCATGAAACGGCCTCAAAATTCCAACTGGATCGATTTCGCTCTGGTCGTGGATTGATGGATGAAGAAGCCACCGGCAGCCAGCACAACTTGCATTAGAAAACGGGGAGAGATCGACCATGCGCATTACGTGCCCCATCTGCGGAGAGCGCGACAGACGGGAATTTTATTATAAAGGGGATGCGCTGGCGCTGAACCGGCCCGGACCCGATGGCGGTGAAAAGGCTTGGGATGATTATTTACACATACGTGACAACCCCGCTGGCGAAACCCGTGATTTGTGGTTTCACGAGGCGGGTTGTTCGGCTTGGGTGGTGGTGACACGCAATACCGTAACCCATGAGATTTTGGCCGCAGAGCTGGCCTCAAAGGTCAAGGAAGCAGCGACATGAGGCTCGAAACCGGAGGTATGATCGACCGTGAGACGCCGATCACTTTTACATTCGATGGCACAAGTTATCGAGGGTTTTCGGGTGATACGCTGGCCTCAGCGCTTATGGCCAACGGTGTTAAATTGTTGGGGCGCTCGTTCAAATACCATCGCCCGCGCGGGGTTTTTACCACTGGCAGCGCCGAGCCAAACGCGTTGGTGACCATTGGAGAAGGCGCGCAGACTGACCCCAATATTCGTGCCACGATGCAAGAGATTTTTCCAGGCATGGTGGCGCGCAGTCAAAACAACTGGCCATCGCTGCGATATGATGTTTTGGCGATCAATGATCTGATGTCGCCGTTTCTGGGGGCAGGCTTTTACTACAAGACGTTCATGTGGCCACAGCCGTTTTGGTCAAAAATTTATGAGCCGTTGATCCGTCGTGCTGCGGGGCTGGGGGCTTTGTCGGGTCAACCAAACGGTGATCTGTATGAAAAAGCCTTTGCGTTTTGCGATGTCTTGATTATCGGTGCTGGACCAACCGGTTTGATGGCGGCTCTGACGGCGGGGCGCGCCGGTGCCGATGTGATCCTCGCCGATGAAGACAGCATTATGGGGGGGCGCCTGAACGGTGAGACGCTGATGATCGCAGATCAAGCCGGGGCGGATTGGGCGTCAGAATGCGTGACGGAGCTGGCGACGCTGCCGAATGTCCGGTTGATGTCTCGAACCACGGTGACCGGGGCCTATGATCAGGGCACCTATGGCGCGCTAGAGCGGCTGCCGCAGGGTGCTTATGACACCCATGAGGGTCTGCCGATCGAATGTTTCTGGCGTATTGTTGCCAAGCAGACGATTTTAGCGGCGGGCGCGTTGGAGCGCAGTATTGCCTTTGCCGACAATGATCGCCCGGGAATTATGACCGCCGGGGCTGTCCGAACCTATGTCAACCGTTGGGGGGTTGCGCCGGGTCAAAAAATTGTGGTGTTCGGCAATAACGATGATGCCCATCGCACCGCCCAAGATCTGGTTGCCGCCGGTATCGAAGTGGCGGCGCTTGTCGACAGTCGGCCTGAAGCGGACGCAAACGGTGATTTTCCGATCTATGCCGGGTCTATGATCTGCGGCAGCAGAGGGCGGCACGGATTAAAGTCGGTGCAACTGCAACGGCTGGATGGCACAACAGATACGATTGAGGCTGATTGTCTGGCAGTGTCGGGGGGGTGGAACCCGACGGTTCATATGACTTGCCATATGAACGGTCGGCCAAAGTGGCAACCAGAGATTGCCAGTTTTATCCCCGTGCCAAAGACCATTCCAGGTCTTTTCGCCGCCGGCGCCTGCAATGGTGTGTTTTCGACGCACCGCTGCCTGCAAGAGGGTCATTTGGCCGCGAACGCGGCGCTTTCTGCTCTGAAAATTAAGATAAAAAAGACACCTATCCCCAAAGCAGAGGATCAGGGTTATTCGATCTCTGCGCTTTGGGCTGTGCCCGGTGAGGCCCGTGCTTGGGTTGATTTGCAAAACGATGTCACGGTGAAAGACATCAAGCAGGCAGCTGTGGAAAGTTATTCTTCGGTCGAGCATATGAAGCGCTATACAACGCAGGGCATGGCCCCAGATCAGGGTAAAAATTCCAATGTGCAAGCTTTGGCCGTGCTGGCAGATGTCACTGGTCGAGGTATTCCCGAAACGGGTGTTACAACATTTCGCCCACCCTATGTGCCGGTCTCAATAGCCGCGATGGGGGCGGGGGCGCAGGGTATGGGCTTTGCCCCCCGCCGGCTAATTACGTCACATAAAGCCAGCCTAGAACGGGGAGCGCCAATGATCGAGGCTGGTCTGTGGTATCGTCCCAGTTATTTCCCGGTGCCGGGCGAGACGACGTGGCGACAATCCTGTGACCGCGAGGTTGGCTATGTGCGCAATGTGGTCGGGGTCAGTGATGTGTCTACCTTGGGAAAAATCGATATTCAGGGGCCAGATGCACCGGCATTTCTGGATTTTGTCTATACCAATATGTTCAGCACGCTCAAACCGGGACGGGTGCGCTATGGGCTGATGTTGCGCGAAGACGGTGTGGTGATGGATGATGGCACCACGGCATGTATGGCTCCGCAACATTACGTTATGACGACCTCGACAGCGGCGGCGGGTGAGGTGATGCGCCATCTTGAGTTTGTGCGACAATGCCTTTGTCCCCAGATGGACGTGCATATCATGTCTGTCACTGAAAACTGGGCACAATTTGCCGTTGCAGGACCAAAATCGCGGATGCTGTTGAACGGGGTGCTGGATCAGCGGATCAGCAACCAGAGCTGGCCGTTCATGTCCTGTGGTGAGGTCAGCATGCAGGGGGTTGATGGGCGTTTGTTCCGGATCTCTTTTAGTGGCGAACATGCCTATGAGCTTGCAGTGCCCGCGCGCTATGGTGACAGTCTGTTTCGCAGTTTGGTGGCGCGGGCTGAGACCATGGGGGGTGGGGTTTATGGGCTTGAGGCACTGGATGTTCTACGTCTTGAGAAAGGCTTTTTAACCCATGCTGAAATTGAGGGCCGCACCACCGCGACCGATCTAGGGATGGAGCGGATGATGAGCAATCGAAAAGACTTTATCGGCAAGGCCGCAGCGCAGCGGCCGGGGTTGTCAGAACCTGATCGTGAACAGTTGGTTGGTTTGAAATCTCTGGGTGCAATCAAGCAGTTAACAGCCGGTGCGCATCTATTCAACCCAACAGATAACCCCGAGAGCGCCACGGATCAGGGCCATGTGACCTCGGTTGCGTTTTCGCCAACATATGGTCATTTTCTGGGGCTGGCTTTTTTGAAAAACGGACACAATCGCCACGGTGAAAAAGTGCGTATGGTGGATACTGTTCAGGGGGTTGAGACGTTGTGCGAAGTGCATGACCCGGTCCTGTTCGATCCGACAGGAGAACTTGCGCGTGGCTGAGTTGATTGCAAAAAACGTCTGTGCCGATGTGCTGCCTCTTGACATTGGCGGGATAAGCCTGACCGAAGTCATCGAAGAGAAGGTCACTGTTATTGCCCCTTACAAAGGCCAACATAAAGCGGTTTCCGATCTGCTTCAGCAAACGCATGGGTTGGTTCTTCCGGCGGTCAATCGTACATCGGGGAAAGACAGCGGCAGAGCCATTTGGTTTTCTCAAGGGCAATGGGTGGTTCTTGGACCAGAGTTAGGCCCGAAACTGGCTAAAATAGCCGCTGTTGTGGATCAATCCGACGCCTGGGCTATTGTGCGCCTTGAGGGGGCGGATGCAGAAGATGTCTTGGCGCGTCTGGTGCCGGTCAATCTGCGCCGGTCGGCGTTTAAACGCGGCCATACTCTGCGTAGTAATCTGTACCATATGATGGCCAGTATCACCCGCATTGGGAATAATACCTTTCAGATAATGGTGTTTCGATCGATGGCGGAAACTTTGGTACATGATCTGAGTGTTGCTATGAAAAGTGTTGCGGCCCGACAGGGTCGGGGTTGACTTAGTCATAATTGGACCGCTGTCTGGCAGGTGGGGGGCTGGCTGTATACCCTCTCAGGTGTCAGTATCCTAAATGGTTTGTTTTTGATCCTTTTATTGATATTTTGCTGAACTATTTGGTCCTAGAGTGAAGAATGAGCCGGTGTTTATTATTTTGGGTGAGCTAGATTTTATCTATTGAGGCCTTTACAGACGTATTTTTTCTGTTGACCAACATCTTTTCCAAATATCAGGCTGCGTCATTATTGATCTAGAAAAATATTTTATATCCCGGCATTAGTTATGTAATGGTCATAAATTAATCATTTCAAAAGTAAGGAAGAAAATATGGCAATTTAGAAGCTCATTGGTAATTTAGAAGTTTATTTTAGTTAT
>DDEJ01000077.1:1709-9482 GCA_002336405.1 Rhodobacteraceae bacterium UBA1957 | reverse complement strand
TTTTTCGATCATGAGTGGTTTTAGAGTGTTTTTGGTACGTCATTTAAGAGGCCTGTTCCTAGTTGTATGGGTGACATTGTTGTCTGCGCCTGAAAGCGCATTTTCTAATGGACACAGTCGGTCGTGGGATCACCAATTTATACTAAACTGGTATCATCAGTGGGAATTTTATCGCGACGGACACCAGCGTGATGGCAGCCGTGGTGATATGGAAAATATTTCGGTAAAATCACGGAATGCCCTACATAAAAAGTGTTCAGATCAATTGATTTTGTTTGTTGATGAGCTGGAAAACCTTCCAAAAGATGAAGCTGGGATGCGGGCCTTTTACTCTCGCCTTCTCGATCATTATAAATATGGGCTGCGTGTGCCGGCAAATTGGGGGCCCTTTTATGACATTTATATACGCTGCGAAGCGGTTATGGGTCTGGATTGGAGTGCGTCGTTCACAACGCCCATCAAACAGCAAATTGCAACAGGACCCGATCAACGGTTTCCTTTGCCGCATTTTCCGTATGCAGGCTGGAGGAAAACAGTGTTTTGTGGTCGCAAGACAGAAGACTTGGGCTGCGCTGTGCCCTGATTTTACAACAGTTACTGCATATAGAGGCAAGACGTCAGAGCGACTTTAGGGCCACGAGAGGCCGGTTTCTCATACAGCGCAGACCCATATTTTTTTGCCCTGCATTTGGTCAAGATTGTGTGCCACGAATACCAGCGCCACATAAAAATAACATTTTTTGGGCAGCCCCCCTAATACAGACATGAGCCTGACCGTTCTTTAATATAGAACTTCGAAGAACTGTTAAAATAGAGGCTCTGTTAGACCGTTCCGTGTCCTACGATTGCGTGGGGAATCCAGCAGCGATTATACAGAGCCTCATTTAGGCCTCAATCAACGCGCAGGCCCTTGTGGTCAAATAAAATATTTGGCAAAAATGCGATTTTCCGCATGGTTTAATCAGCCCCAACCGCATCAATGTCTGGTGTTTGAATAACCAAACAGCCTTTTTTGGTTGGTTTTCGTTGTGTGTTCGGGGTCAAATTAAAAATAAACAACACCTTTGCACATTTTTACTTTCAAGAGTCACACATCGACTTGTCGTTCTTGTGAGGACGCAGCTGGTCATGGATGCTATTGCCATGCAATGTTATCGTTCAATATACAGTTTCACAACGCGTGAGTGCAGAATAAACTGGAGTTTAAAATGGCAGAGCAACATGATGAAAGTATGATGAATAACCTGTATTGGTGGGGCATTCCGACGCTGTTTCGCTGTCCGCATCAGGATTTGGCTGGTTCTGATATAGCTCTGGTCGGGGTGCCACATTCAAGTGGGAACGGCACAACAGAACGCGATCAGCATCTGGGGCCACGGGCAGTGCGTAATGTTTCAGCCTTGCAACGTCGGGCTCATTCTGGGTTTCAAATAGATCCTTGGGAACTGGCAACGGTCATAGATGCCGGTGATGTTGCGTTCCCCCGGGCTAATAACAATGAGCACTGCATCCAGCAAATAACTGATTACTATAAGAAAATAGACTCTGCGGGGGTACGACCTGTTTCGATCGGCGGCGATCATTCGATCACTGGTGGGATTGTGCAGGCGCTTGGCAAGGGACATTTGGCCAAAGGAGAGAAAGTGTGTTTTTTGCATCTTGATGCGCATACGGATGTCTTCACCACTGTGGACCATTTTCTTGGGGCGGAAAAATCAGCGGCGCATTGGGGGGCTTATTTGGTCGATCAGGGCCTGGTTGATCCATCTCATTCGATGCAAATTGGTCTGCGCGGCCACCCGCGCACGTTAGATTGGCTGCAGCCCTCTTATGACTATGGCTATAATATTGTCACCATGGCGGAATATCGCCAGCGCGGCGCGCTTGAGGTGATCGAGCAGATTAAAATCAAACTGGCAGGGCGTCCGGTTTATATCACCTTTGACCTCGATTGTTTGGACCCAAGTGTGGCGCCTGCCGTTTCCAATCTCGAGCCGGGTGTTGGGGGCTTTTCAATCGATGAGGCTGTGCAATTGCTACATGCTGTGCGGGGTATGAATATTATTGGTGGCGACGTCGTGTGCTTGATGCCCACCAAAGACAGCCCCAATCAAATCACTGCGATGGTGGCAGCATCGGTGATGTTTGAAATGATTTCGATGATGGCCGAGCGGGTGGGATAAAGGCTTCCTGCGCAGCATTGAAAAAGCTTCAAACATTGCGAGTCCGACCAGCGGTTTTAACGTGTTAAAGCGGTCCAGCTTTGAATGTGGTTTTTATGTGATAAGGGCCCTAGTTTGCGGCTTACTTACTAAAATGGAGTATTTAGATCTTTGTCTTTACTTAATCGGCTGAATTTTAATGGGATAAATCATCAAAGTAAGCGTAATAAACGAATAAGTATATGGGTGTGGGCCAAACGAGCCATGGTCTCAATTCTGCTCCATTCATGCTGTCATAAACCACAGAAGACGTTATTTGACCGTTTACCAAGGCATCGAGCGCAGAACGGATTGGCATGCTGGGCCTCAATCATCCCGGTCAGCAGATTTGCCTGCGTTTGACCGAGCCCAACGATAGAGGCGGTAACGCCAAGTATGGTATTTCCGAAGCCAGTGGTGATTTAAATAAACTTGATTGGCTTTAAGGGGTGGATTCTGAAGAATTTATGGTTGTTTAAGAAAAAGCCTCTGAAGCAATGTGCATCTGCTATGGGTGTGGGGGTTAAAGTAATGTGCACTTAAGCTGTGAATTTCACGCTGCTTACCGCACCGCTTGAAACCCCATACCAGACGCTTGCGTATCTGCCCA
Organism: Rhodobacteraceae bacterium UBA1957; assembly: GCA_002336405.1. GTDB lineage: Bacteria > Pseudomonadota > Alphaproteobacteria > Rhodobacterales > Rhodobacteraceae > CPC320. The sequence goes on along the minus strand of DDEJ01000077.1, from coordinate 6,671 downwards.
AAGCGGGCGATTGTAAGGCGGTCTTGATCAAAAAAACGACAAAGTGGGTGCGGCCTTGAAGCGTATAGCGAACATAGCGCTGCAAACTCTAAATCTACCATTTTGATAGTTTACTGAGTTTTCGCGAGTAATCCGTTTCCCGAGTGACCATTTTAATAGGCGTAGGAGTGTCCTAGCTTGCGCCTTTGCAATTCTGGTGAGGTGTTCTTAGGGCAGGGCAATGAAACAGGTGCTTTTTAAATGATGGTTTATCGCGCAAGATGAACTACGATATGAGCACAGATGGCCTGCATAGCAAGGGAGATACGGGTGGATAGGTTCGACAATATACCTGAGACAGCATTGGCGTGGCATCGTACCGGCGAGGGAGCTGTGCTGGCGACCGTGATCCAGACATGGGGATCTGCGCCGCGTCGGGTAGGGTCGCAGCTGGGCATCAACCGTGCGGGCGATTTGGTGGGGTCGGTATCGGGTGGATGTGTCGAGGGTGCTGTCGTTCTCGAGGCACTGGAGGCTCTGCAGATGCAAAAACCCCGCATTTTGGAATATGGTGTAAGTGATGGTGATGCCTTTGCGGTTGGGTTGGCCTGTGGTGGGACAATTAAAATATTACTCGAACCAGTTGGGGCGGTTTTGTCTGAGGCCTTGCTCGCGGATTTGGTTGCGGCGCGGCAGGCGCGCCAAGCCGTGGCCTATGTGGTCAATATCGAGACTGGGGTGCGACGGCTGGATAGCGAAGGGCATGAGGTGCGGTTTCGGATGGACCGCTCTGGGTTTGACGAAGACCTGCAAACCTTTGTCGCCGTTCACAATCCACCCTTGCGGTTGGTAATTGTTGGTGCAGTGCATATTGCACAGGCTCTGGTGCCGATAGCCCGCGTGGCGGGATATGATCCAATCTTGGTGGATCCCCGTGACAGCTTTGCCTCTGAGGCGCGGTTTCCTGGTGAGACAATGTTGAAAGACTGGCCTGATGAGGCGCTGCAATCGTTGGGGTTGGACCCGCGCACAGCGCTGGTCTTATTAACCCACGACCCGAAATTGGACGATCCGGCGCTGACATATGCACTGGCGTCGGATGTGTTTTATATTGGTGCGCTTGGGTCAAAACGCACACATTCATCCCGAGTTGAACGGCTCAAAGCCGCTGGGTTTTCAAAGACGCAGATTGATCGGATTCAAGGGCCCATCGGTCTGGATATTGGTGCGGCTGGCCCCGCCGAAATTGCGGTGTCGGTGATGGCAGAAATGACCCGTGTATTGCGGCAGGGCGCATGAACTTTGGTGCTGTTCCGGTTGCGGATGCCATTGGGGCCATTCTGGCCCATTCTGTGCGTCTTGAAGGGCGACGGTTGCGTAAGGGTTTGGTGTTGACAGCACAGGACGTCGCAGCACTCGCACGGGACGGTCACAGCGAAGTGACAGTGGCGCGTTTGGCGCCGCAAGATTGCGCCGAAGATGAGGCTGCACAGCGTTTGGCGATGGCATTGGTACCAGACCCTGAGGCAGCTGGTATCCGTCTCAGCGCGCCGTTTACGGGGAGAGTGAATATCTTTGCCCAAGGCCCTTGTGTTGCACGCTTTGATACGGGGCGGTTGCTGGCGCTTAATCAGGTGGATCCGATGATTACGCTGGCCACAGTGCCGAATTATACCCAGATGACCGCAGGTGGCATGATCGCAACCGTCAAAATTATTTCTTACGGGGTGCCTGATAGGGCGCTTGATCGGGCCTGCGATTTAGGGCGTGGCGCGATTGAAGTGGCGGTGCCGGTCTTTAAGAATGCAGGGCTGATTATCACCGATATAGCCGGTGGGCCGGGGGCAAAGGGGGCGGATGCGATCGAGGCGCGGTTACAGGCGCTGGGAATGGCACTGCACTCGACCATGATTGTGCCGCATAGGATTTCCCCATTGGCGGAAGCTATTTCTGGTTGTGACGCCGAAATGATTTTGATCCTGACAGGATCTGCAACATCTGACGCGATGGATGTCGCACCTGAGGCGCTGCGCTCTGCGGGGGGCGAGGTGACCCGTTTTGGTATGCCGGTTGATCCCGGAAATCTTTTGTTTATCGGCCAGATAAAAGGCACCGAGGTGATTGGTTTGCCAGGGTGTGCCCGGTCGCTGGCGCTCAATGGTGCCGATTGGGTGCTGTCACGATTGGCGTGCGGACTTGCGGTAACATCTGCTGATATTGCGAGTATGGGCGTCGGTGGTTTACTAAAAGAAATTCCCAGTCGTCCAATGCCAAGAGCGCGCAAGCCGCGCCAAGGTGCGTGACACGGGCGCGGAAACATCAAAACCCCCTAACCGACAAGGGTAGGGCTGTGGTCCGTCAGATTGCTGGTTGGTTATTTCGGGCAAGAAAATCGCACAGCTCTGAGTAAAGGACCGGGCGTTCCTCTTCGCTTAAAAACGCGCCAATCTCGACCTCTCGGCCATTGCCCGTCAGGGTCAGGTAATTAGGAACCGGACCGCCGCTGGGGTAAATTGACAGTTTTGTCCAATAGACATTGCAATCCCATTGCTGATGATCACCTTTGGGATTGCGCCGTCGCAAGTGCACGTCGTTGGCCTCAAGGCTAAGGGTCTCTAAAATATTATGGTCATGATAGCTACGCTTAAGCGCCAGCCAAATTGCGGCGACCGTCACCATAAGAAACGGCAACACCCCCCAGAGAACGGCTGTTCCAAGAAGCGGAAACAGTGGCAGCAGGATCAGCGCGAATGTAACCGCTATAAAGCCAACAAACCCACCGCTTGGCAGCGAGGAATGTGGCCATAGCCGCAAGCATGCTGGGCTATCATTTTCATCGGTATGTGACCATTTATACGGCATAACTCAACTCTAATTTATACTGGACACTAATTAGTACGCGGGGGCGCTTTGTAAAACATTTTAACACAGTTTTACAAAAAAAAGGCCCCGATTTTAAACGGGACCTTTTGACAGATTATGGTTGCGCCACTTTAATGCGCCGGGGCTTTGTCCCACTCTTCCTGCTTTGGAAGAATTTCAAACGTATGCTCCGGCGGAGGGCTCGACAATGTCCACTCCAGCGTATCGGCATATTCGTTCCAATAGTTGTTTTCAGTGATTTTTTTGCCAAACAACAGCGAGTAGGCGATCACACCAAAGAACAGCAGGAACGAGGCAAAGGATAAAAATGCACCATAGCTCGAGACTTCGTTCCAATAGGCAAAAGCCTCTGGATAGTCGATATAGCGGCGCGGCATACCCTGACGGCCCAAGAAGTGCTGTGGGAAAAAGGTAATGTTGGAACCAATGAACATCATCCAAAAATGCAACTTACCGGCCCATTCGGGGTACTCACGACCGGTCATCTTACCAAAATAATAATAGATCCCGGCGAAGATCGTGAATACGGCACCCAGAGACATCACATAGTGGAAATGTGCCACGACGTAGTAGGTGTCATGGTAAACTCGGTCGATACCAGCCTGTGCCAGAACAATCCCAGTGACACCACCAACAGTGAACAGGAACAAAAATCCAAAGGCCCAAAGCATCGGGGTTTTAAACTCGATCGAGCCGCCCCACATGGTGGCAATCCAGCTGAACACTTTCACGCCTGTCGGCACCGCGATGACCATAGTGGCCAGCATAAAGTACGACTGTTGGGTCAGGGACATTCCAACTGTGTACATATGGTGCGCCCAGACCACGAAACCCAAACCACCAATGGCGATCAGGGCCCAAACCATTGGCAGATAGCCAAACACGGGTTTGCGCGCAAAGGTCGCGATAACGTGACTGATCAATCCAAAGCCGGGCAGGATAATGATATAGACCTCTGGGTGACCAAAGAACCATAAAATATGCTGATACAATATGGGGTCACCACCGCCGGCAGGATCAAAGAACGTCGTTCCAAAATTACGGTCGGTCAACAACATCGTGATCGCACCCGCCAAAACCGGCAGTGCCAAAAGAATCAACCAAGCCGTGACGAAAATGGACCAGGCGAACAGCGGCACTTTGAACAAGGTCATGCCCGGCGTGCGCATATTCAGAAAAGTGGTGATCATATTGATCGCGCCCAGAATTGAGCTGGCACCAGACAAATGAACCGCGAAAATCGCCAGATCCATCGACATGCCTTCTTCGTTCACCGACAGCGGCGGATACAGAACCCAGCCCACGCCCGAGCCAAGCTGTCCGTTGCCGCCAGGGGCTAAAATCGAACATACAGCCAGTGTTGTACCTGCGACATACAGCCAAAACGACAGATTGTTCATCCGCGGAAATGCCATGTCGGGTGCACCGATTTGCAGCGGCATGAAGTAGTTACCAAAACCGCCAAACAGGGCAGGAATAACCACAAAGAACATCATTAAGATACCGTGACCGGTAATCAAGACATTCCAAAGATGGCCGTTTGGTGTACAAGTCGCGTTGGCATTTGCGATGAAACGCGCGCCTTCTTCGCACATGTACTGTACGCCTGGATCCATAAGCTCCATGCGCATATAAACGGTAAATGAGACCGCAATAAATCCGACCAGAGCCGACACAACCAAATAAAGGATGCCGATGTCTTTGTGATTGGTGGACATGAACCAGCGGGTGAAAAACCCCCGTTGATCTTCGTGCTCGTGGCCGTGAATGGCTGCGTCTGCCATGTCTGCCTCCTGATTCTAAGTGTTTCCTCGCGGTTTTTTTGATACCGCAATTTCCTTGATATTGGTTTTAGTGCGCTTATGGCCTGTCGGCAATAACTGTCTTTGTCGCAGGCAGAATAAATTAACGCGGGTGTACAGCGGGTACAACCGCACGTGTATGGGGATCTGCACAAGAGTTGGCACTGGACGGACAGCCGGGGGTGAACAGTCGGGTCTATTCAGACATAGACTTTAAGTAGGCCGCGACATCAGCCCCCCCTTTTTTCAGCTTATAGGACATCTTACTGCGTGCTTTTTTGTCCTCTAAGGTTTCTTT
>DDEJ01000077.1:0-1312 GCA_002336405.1 Rhodobacteraceae bacterium UBA1957 | reverse complement strand
TAGCACCCGCCGCTTTCAAGGCCTTGCTGTAACGAAATTCGGCACTTCCTGCCGTGCGTCCAATAACCCCGTAGAGATTGGGGCCGGCTTTACCGCCCTTGCGCAAAACTTCACCGTTGCCGTCGATAATCGCATGGCATGCGGTGCATTTTTTGAAGGTTTTATCACCAAGGCTTACGGGGTCGGCGGCAAAGGCAGCCAAGCCGATGAACGTCAGGATAAGGCTGGTCGATAACAGGTGTTTCATGTCTGGATCCTTTTCAGAATTGTAAAACGTTGGTTATGCGATGGCTAATGCTTAGACAGTTTCTTGGTTACGGGTTGATCGACGCTGAAAAAACCGTTTCAAATCGACGTCGCAAGGCGAGATCAAGATCATTCATCGTCACTGGAAGGCCAAGATCGACCACACTTGTTACGCCGTGGTCGGTTATACCACAGGGTATAATTCCGTCAAAATGTCGTAGGTCCGGGTCAAGATTAATCGAAATTCCATGAAAACTGATCCACTTGCGCAGTCGGATGCCAATTGCCGCGATTTTGTCATCTCGCAGTTGTCCTGTCACGGTTCTGGGCTTGTCATCGCGCGCGACCCAAACGCCGACACGGCCTTCACGGATTTCCCCTTTGATGTTGAATTCCTCCAGCGTGGCAATCACCCAGGCCTCAAGTTGCTGAACAAATTTCCGCACGTCGCGGCCCCGCGCTCCGACATCAAGCAACACATAGGCGACCCTCTGACCCGGACCGTGATAGGTATACTGACCGCCGCGTCTAGTGGCAAAGACAGGAAAACGGTTGGGGTCGGTCAAATCAGCGGGTTTGGCGCTGGTGCCTGCGGTGTAAATTGGTGGATGTTCGACCAGCCAGACCGCCTCGTCAGCGCGGCCTTGGGCGATCGCTGTGGCGCGCGCTTCCATCCAGGCTACTGCTTGCGGATAGTCGGTCAGCCCGTCTGAGATGATCCACTCTACCATGTCTTTTGGTCCATAAATGTGATAGCTGCAGTCCTGCGTATGGGGCAGGGCGCTTGGCGAAAGTGACGTCTGTGGGCCTTGCCGGTTTGGGTTCAGCGGTGCACCACGGCGCGTTGGCCAACTATGACGATGAACACCACTCTGTTCAAGTCTATAGGCGCAGGGCTCTTTAATGGCGCGCCGTTTGCTCATGACTGCCGGGATTTTCCGCTGACGTAAGTCAGTGCGCTTTTTTCGGACCCAAGGTCAGAATTTTGCCACTATATTGCGGAAAATACCCTGTCCAACATGGGTGATGTCAGTGATATCGTCCGACACATTACCATTTTGAAATC
>DDEJ01000029.1:4477-5333 GCA_002336405.1 Rhodobacteraceae bacterium UBA1957 | reverse complement strand
CATAAACGCATAAATGGGCTGCACTATGTGCGGTCGGATTGCGCCCATATCAGCCCGTTGGACATATTCCCCAAAGTCCGGCGGGCGGTTGTTTCTACGCAGGCTGTAGAAAATAATATATCAAGGGCATTCTCTGTGTAATTAAACATCGGTAAAACACCAAATAGCAATCAAAAACTTATTCATATTTGCACATTGAGACGCCGAAAGTTACCCACCCCACAGGGAGTGGAAAGGCAAATCTGCGTCACATTTTAAAAGTCTATATCCAAATTGAGCAATCCATGTCTTATTATTCTTCTGCCCAGTCCCGGCACCGTTCACACACCATTCTTGACCTCTATGATCAGATTAACCCAAGCGCTGCAAAACAGAAAAATCCCCTTCCTTTAAAAAACCGTTGAATCATCCGATATCGTGATGGCGCGCAATTATCTGTTGTCGGTTTTCCTGTCTGACGAAAGGTTCACTCACGCACTGTTTTTAGGTAGCGATCTCTCATTTGAGCCAGAACAGTTTTTTCGGCTGCTCGATTTTGATGAGGATTTTGTCACCGCTGTCTATCCTGATCACCAAGCAAGAGATGAGGTTCTCCATGCTCTGTATAAAGCAGATGGAGGCAAACCGGACAGTCCTTCAATACAAAAAATATCTGCCAGTGCTCAAAATATTTACTGACAACCTATATGAGTAAATCACATCCCATTGACGTAAAAAGAAGAACGAATTTCATACCGTTGCCACCCTTGTCGGTGGCTTTTCCTTAATGAAGCGACCCGTGCCAGAACAAATGGTTGATAAAGGAGTTGCACATCCTTTACCCCGCACGGCCAGCATATCAGGGTATAAGAATGCA
>DDEJ01000029.1:0-4046 GCA_002336405.1 Rhodobacteraceae bacterium UBA1957 | reverse complement strand
GGCGCAGATATCTGGGTAGATGACCAGTCAGATATCGGACATCACGGGGAATATTTGTTGCGAGGACAATACGCGATGTCAGCGCAAAACTTGTCGTAATATCGAACGCCTCCCATTTAGATACCAATCAGGGTTTGGCTGGCAACGCGCCAGACGCCCCAAACTGGCGCCCGCCGGCATCAATCAAACCCTGGACAAAGCGGGCCTGGTGACAAAGGTCATGCGAAGGGACGCACCCGGACAGGGCCGCAATAGGCGTTCGCAAAGACCTGAATAAAATCAGATATAAGAAAGATCTGCATCCAGCTCTTTCCAAAACCTAAATTTTCCGTAATGTACCCAGTGTCCCTAAACCTGCCCAAGCGCTGCGTTTCAAAAGGAGAACCTGATGACCCGCCCAACCGCAACTGCGGCCCTTTTGATTGACGATGACCGCACCCGCGTCACTCGTTTCACCTTTGGCCCCGGTGCGGAAACTGGATGGCACCAACACGGGTTCGACTATGTCATTACCGCCATCACCGATTGCGAGATGCTGTTGCAAAACCCCGATGGAAGCGAACACACCACCACGATCACCGCCGGCGACGCCTATCGCCGCGCGGCGGGTGTGCACCACAACGTGATCAATGCCGGCAAATCCGAAATGGTGTTCATTGAGATTGAGATCAAGTAACTTCGCGGGATCACTGCATCATCAAGCAGATATCACATTAGGCTTTTACCCGCTGTGATGTCGGGTCATACATTGGGCGCAACGAGACCTCAGCACCCACCTTAACGCCCGCCACATCGATCTCATAGCGGGAGGCCATAACCTGTGCTGCGCTCTCGCCCTTGCAAGGCACATACCCCATACCAATCGCCGCGCCCAAATGATGACCATAAGCCCCTGACGACAGATAACCTACAATCTCGCCGTCGCGCAGGATCGGTTCGTTGTGATAGAGCATCGGCTCTGGGTCGGTGAGTTTAAACTGAACCAAACGCGTCTCCAAACCCGTCTGTCTTTTTTCCAAAACCGCCGCTCGGCCAAGGAAAGCGGGCTTGTCGGTTTTCACCGCAAAGCCGAGCCCCGCCTCAAGCACGTGATCTTCGCAAGTGATGTCATGACCGAAATGGCGAAAGCCTTTTTCAATCCGGCAACTGTCCATCATATGCATGCCACAAAGCGCCATGCCCTGCGCCTGCCCCGCCTGCCAGAGCGTCTCAAACGCATGCACCGCCATATCGGCGCTGACATAGATTTCCCAGCCCAATTCGCCAACATACGACACGCGGTGCACCCGCGCCAAACCCATCCCCAATTCAATCTGTCGCGCGGTGCCAAACGGGTTTGTGTCATTGCCAAAGTCATTTGGGGATACAGCCTGCATCACCGCACGCGCCTTTGGGCCCATCACCGCCAATACACCTTCGCCTGCCGTGACGTCGGTGATCACCACATTTTGATCCCCCACATGCCGCCGCAGCCAGGTTTCATCCGCCAGCCGCGTCGCTGCGGGAGTGACCACCAGATAGGCGGTCTCAGCCAGCCGCGTAACCGTAACATCCGCTTCAATACCACCAGCATTGTTGAGAAACTGCGTATAGGTGATCTTGCCCACCGGCCCAGACATATCACCACCGCAGATATAGTCCAAAAACGCCTCGGCGTCGCGGCCCTCGACGCGCAGCTTACCAAACGACGACATGTCATACAGGCCAACCCCCGTGCGAATCGCATGGTGTTCACGGGCAACGTTTTCAAACCAATTCTGCCGTCCCCAGCTGTACTCATAGCTGCGTTTTTGGCCCGCATCTGCGAACCAATTGGCCCGTTCCCAGCCAGAAATCTCGCCAAAAACTGCGCCCTGCGCGTCAAGATGGGCGTGAAACGGGGTCCGGCGCACACCGCGCGCGGTGGCTTTTTGACGATAGGGGAAATGATCGGCGTAAAGCAGCCCCAGCGTTTCTTTTGAGCGTTCAAAAAGATAATGCTTGTTGCCTTGAAACGGCTGCATGCGGGCGATATCTACGTCGCCTAGATCAAACGGTTTTTCGCCAGTCTCCATCCACTGGCTCAGCGCCATACCAGCGCCCCCTGCTGATTGAATGCCGATCGAATTGAACCCGGCAGCAACCCAGACGTTGTCCATCTCGGGAGCGAGCCCCAAATGATAGGCATCGTCAGGCGTGAAACTTTCAGGACCGTTGAAAAACGTGTGAATGCCAGCGGTTCCCAACATCGGCATGCGGTTGACGGCCATTTCCAAAATTGGTTCAAAGTGATCAAAATCTTCCGGCAATTGGTCAAACTCGAAACTGTCTGGAATGCCCTCCATTGCCCAGGGTTTCGAGTTCGGCTCAAACGCCCCCAGCATCATTTTGCCCGCATCTTCTTTATAATAGGCGCATTCATCTGGCACCCGCAACACCGGCAGTTGGCCAAGACCCTCAATCGCCTCAGAGACGATATAAAAATGTTCACAAGCATGCAGCGGGACATTGACCCCTGCCATGCGCCCAACTTCATGGCCCCACATACCAGCACAATTGACCAACATTTCGCACACAATATGGCCCGTGGCGCCATCCTCTGCCTGCCAGTCAACGCCAGTGATCCGCCGGCCGTTACGCTGCAGTCCTGTGGCTTTCACCCGCTCTTGTATCAACGCTCCGTTCTGGCGCGCGCCCTTGGCCAGCGCCAGCGCGATATTGCCCGGATCGCCCTGCCCATCCTTGGACAGATAGACCCCTGCCTGCACCCCATCGAGGTTAAGATGCGGATAGCGGGCGCCAATTTCACTGGGTGTGATCTCTTCCACCTCGACGCCAAAAGCGCGCGCCATCGCCGCTTGGCGAAAAATCTCTTCACGCCGCTCGGCCGTCAGCGCCGCAGTGATCGAACCAACGCGTTTGAATCCTGTGGCCACGCCAGTCTCGGCCTCAAGAGCCCCATAAAGTTCTTGAGAATATTTTGCCAGTTTGGTCATATTTGCAGAGGCGCGCAGCTGTGCGATCAGACCCGCGGCATGCCATGTTGTACCCGATGTCAATTGCTTGCGCTCCAGCAGCACAACATCTCGCCAGCCCAGCTTGGCCAAGTGGTAAGCCACAGAACAGCCAATAACCCCACCGCCGATAATCACCACGCGGGCGTGAGTTGGAAGAACAGTCATAGTCAAAACCCCTTTTTGTTCGGATCATTCAAAACAAAACAACAGATTACGCCGCCAACAGATCAAACCGTCGGCGCAGCTCACTAATATGCGCAGGCCCAATTTCACAGCACCCGCCAACAATCGTCGCCCCCTGTTGGACCCAGCCATCTGCGAAATCACCATAGGCCGCCGGGCCCAGATCTGTGCGGGCCTGCAAAACATCCACGGTTGCACCAATATGATCGAATGTTGGTGCAATGGCGGTGAAACCGTTTGCATATGCCCCGAACCGATGGCCCATTGCCGCAAGAATCGGCAGGGCGGCATCAATCGCCTCGGGCAGCGAACAGTTCAGCAACACTGCGTCAGGCTGATAGTGAACAAGCAGCCCCGCAATGTCTGACAAAGCCTCGCCCGAACGCAGCTTGGTGCCATCGGTATCATCAACGCTTAGTGCCAACCAGACCGGTTTGCCCGTCACACCTGCCCCCATCAAACCACCCCGCGCCTGATCGACTGAGGACATGGTTTCCAAGATATGCAGATCGACAAAAGGCGCTTGCAACTGGGCACAAGTCGCATAAATCTCAGCCGCTTGTTCCGCCGCAGGAGATTTGTCAGGCTGGTAAGAAAACCCCTGCGGCCCCAGACCACCGGCCACCAATCCCGCACCATGGGCATCGCGCGCCTCGCAAGCCAAGCGGCAAGCCAGCGCCATCAACTCAGGCAGGCGGTCGGTCAGGCCTTTTGGCGTCAAACGATCAGGCAGAACTGCATAGCTGTTAGTGGTTGCAACATCAGCGCCTGCTTTGAAAAAGCTGTCATGCACTGCGCGCACCATGTCAGGGGTGTCTAACAGGGCCTGGACCGACCACAAATCGGTGGCCTTGCCAGCACGGGCAA
>DDEJ01000037.1 GCA_002336405.1 Rhodobacteraceae bacterium UBA1957 | reverse complement strand
CGCATTGGCGACAGCGTCCGGCGCCGATAAAAAATCTCAAAAAGACCGGTGCGCAACAGCGATGGTGGCGGCGGCGAAAGCCACACCTCTGCCCCCTACCCTCGGCAAAAGAACTGGTGCATAAAGCCCATAGCACCGATTCAAAGACCCACAGGAGATTTCTGATGCACGATATCCGCGCCATTCGTGACACCCCCGCCGCTTTTGATGCGGGCCTCGCCCGCCGGGGCGATGCGCCACTGTCTGCGACACTGTTGGCCCAAGACGAGGCGCGGCGCGGCAAAATCACCGCCGCCGAAACCGCGCAGGCCGAACAAAACAAAGCCAGCAAATTGGTTGGCGCTGCCAAAGCCAGTGGCGACGAGGCCGAATTCAGCCGCCTGCGCGCGCTGGTGTCCGAGAAAAAAGCCGAAGTTGCGCGCCTGCACGAAGAGGCCAAAGCCGAAGACGCCACGCTGACCGATATGCTGGCGGTTATCCCCAACCTGCCCGCCGATGACGTGCCCGACGGGGCCGATGAGGACGACAATCTTGAGATTGCCAAATGGGGCACGCCACCGGCGTTCGACTTTGAGCCGCGCGAACATTTTGAAATCGCCTCTGTTGCCGCGCAGCTGAATTTTGATCTTGGGGCCAAACTGTCGGGATCGCGGTTTGTGGTGCTGTCGGGGGCGGTGGCGCGGCTGCACCGGGCACTGGCGCAGTTTATGATCGACACCCATGTGGATAAAAATGGCCTGACCGAAACCAACACCCCGGTGCTGGTGCGCGACGAGGCGATGTATGGCACCGACAAGCTGCCCAAGTTTGGCGATGACAGCTATCAAACCACCAATGGCTGGTGGCTGGTACCCACCTCAGAGGTGCCGCTGACCTATTCGGTGGCCGGCGATGTATTGGACGAGGCCGCCCTGCCGATCCGGATGACCGCGCATACGCTGTGCTTTCGCTCTGAGGCCGGCAGCGCCGGACGCGATACCTCTGGCATGCTGCGCCAGCACCAGTTTGAAAAAGTCGAAATGGTCTCGGTGACCCATCCCGATGCGTCTGACGATGAACAAAAGCGCATGCTGCGCTGTGCCGAAGATCTGCTTGAGCAGTTGGGCGTGCCCTACCGCACCGTGCTGTTGTGCAGCGGTGACATGGGCTTTGGCGCGCGCCGCACCTATGACATAGAGGCGTGGTTGCCCGGCCAGAACGCCTATCGCGAAATCAGTTCCATCTCGACCACAGGTGATTTTCAGGCCCGCCGCATGAACGCCCGCTTTAAACCCGCCGCCGGGGGAAAACCCGGATATGTGCACACGCTGAACGGCTCGGGTCTGGCGGTCGGGCGCTGTTTGATCGCAGTGTTAGAAAACGGCCAGCAAGCAGACGGTTCGGTGCAATTACCAGCGGTTCTGCACGCGTATCTTGGGGGCAAAACCCAAATTACCGCTGCGGGGGTGCTGGCCTGAGCATCACCAACAACAGGGGAATATGATGCCGCATAGGGCAGACGACAATATGCAACAGCCGCTTGCCTCGGTTCTGGATGCAATGCAGCAGACCCCTTTGGTGCGTCTTGACCGGCTGACCCGCGCCTATGGGGTCAGCGGCACCATCTTGGCCAAGCTGGATTATTTGCTGCCGGGATTTTCCAAAAAAGACCGCGCGGCCAAAGGCGTGATCGAGGCCGCCGAGGCCACGGGCCAACTGGCACCGGGACAGACCGTGGTCGAGTTGACCTCGGGCAATATGGGTACGGGCCTGGCCATCGTTTGCGCGGTCAAAGGCTATAAGTTCGTCGCAGTGATGTCGCAGGGCAATTCACCTGAACGCGCGCGCATGATGCGCGCATTGGGCGCCGAAGTGGTTTTGGTGGCCCAATGCGCAGGGGCTGTGACCGGACAGGTCTCGGGAGCCGATCTGGCGCGGGTCGAAGACGCAGCCCAACAGATCACCGCCGAGCGTGGGGCATTTCGCGCCGATCAATTTAATCTTGAGGGCAATTGGCAGGCACATTTCAACGGGACTGGCCCTGAAATTTACCTTCAAAGTGGTGGACAAGTACATGGTTTTGTGGATTTTATTGGTTCTGGCGGCACATATACTGGTGTGACCCGGGCGCTTAAGCAGCGAGACCCGGACATTCGCTGCTTTGTTGTTGAACCCTCAGGCGCGGCACCGCTTGCTGGTCAGCCTGTCACCCAACCGGCGCATCCAATACAAGGCGGTGGCTATAGTATTGAAGACCTGAGTTTTTTAATCGATACGCCAGTGGATGGCTATATTCAGGTCTCAGGTCAGACCGCCCGACAGGTCACCCGCGATCTCGCCAACAAAGAGGGCATTTTTGGCGGGTTCTCCGGCGGTGCCAATGTCGCCGCAGCACTGCAACTGCTGCGAAACGACATGAGCGGCAAAACCATCGCAGCGGTTATATGCGATTCAGGACTGAAGTATTTATCAACAGATCTATGGGATTAACGTCAAAAGTTACACCAGGCTCATCGCTATTTTTCATGGGCCCGGGGCGATAGATGTTTGCGCAATTTCGACGGACCCGCCTTGGTTTTGCCTTTATAGGGATTCTTGTCTGATTGTGAGCGCATGGTCAGTCGCACCGGCGTCCCCGGCATATCAAAGTCAATCCGCAAGCCATTAACAAGATATCGAGAATAGCTTTCGGGCACCTTATCAGGATTTGAACACATCACCACAAAACCCGGCGGCCGTGTTTTGGCTTGAGTCATATAGCGCAGCTTGATCCGGCGCCCGCCCGGCGCGGGGGGCGGATGCGCCTCGACCATACCCGCCAGCCAGCGGTTCAGCTGTGCGGTGGTCACCCGGCGGTTCCACACGTCATAGGCTTTCTCTACGGCAATCCGCAGCCGGTCGATGCCCTTGCCGGTTTTGGCCGAGACCGTAACCAGTGGTGCGCCGCGCAGCTGCGGTAACAACCGTTCAAACGATTCACGCAGATCACGCAGTTTGTTTTGCTTGTCGTCCTCAATGTCCCATTTATTGACCGCCACCACCACAGCACGGCCTTCGCGCTCGGCCAGATCAGCAATCCGCAAATCCTGTTGTTCAAATGGAATTGCAGCATCTAGCAGCACAATCACCACTTCAGCAAATTTCACCGCTCGCAATCCATCGCCAACAGACAGCTTTTCCAGCTTGTCCTGTACTTTGGCTTTTTTGCGCATACCGGCAGTGTCAAAAATGCGCACCGGCATTTCATCCCAATCCAAGCGCAGCGATATGGCGTCACGGGTTATTCCCGCCTCTGGGCCCGTCAGCAAGCGGTCTTCCCCAAGTATTTCATTGATCAGAGTCGATTTCCCAGCATTAGGTCGCCCAACTACAGCAACCTGTAGCGGCCGGTCTTGAGTGGGTTTGCGCGGCCCGTCTTCGTCATCTTCAGTGACATCAACGTCGGTCAACGGCGTCTCGACAGTCCGCATCTCTTTGAATTCATCTGCCAAAGGCATCAGAGCCGCGTATAGATCGCTCATGCCTTCACCATGCTCGGCAGAGATGCGCAACGGCTCTCCCAGTCCCAAATTCCACGCCTCAATCACGCCCGCATCCGCCGCTGCACCCTCAGCCTTGTTTGCGGCAAGAAAGACATTTTTAGCCCGTTTGCGCAAGATATCGGCAAAAACTTCATCAGTCGAGGTCACGCCAACGCGTGCATCCACCATAAACAGGCAGATATCTGCCATATCCACCGCCCGCTCGGTCAACCGGCGCATCCGGCCCTGCAGACTTTCGTCAGTGACCTCTTCCAAACCGGCTGTGTCAATCACCGTAAAGCGCAAATCGGCAAGTCTCGCCTCTCCTTCGCGCAGATCGCGGGTCACGCCGGGTTGATCATCCACGAGGGCAAGGCGCTTGCCGACAAGACGGTTAAACAGCGTAGACTTGCCCACATTTGGGCGCCCCACGATGGCAAGGGTAAAGGACATTTAAACACTCCAAGCGTATCAAAGCGTGGGCCTACAGCAATTACGCGTCAACGGAAAGCGTGCAATTCACCTTTGCCCGACACGATATACATTGTACCATTCACCACAATCGGCGAGGTGGTTGCCCCACCGGGTATCGGCAAGCTGCGTTGTAAGGCGCCCGAGACCGGGTCAAACAATCTCAACAGGCCATCGTCCGAGGCTATGACCAGCCGCCCCCCTGCCAGTACTGGACCATAATGCGCAAAGACACTTACACTGCTCTTGGGATTGTATTTGGTGAACATAGGCAAATCAACCGACCATACTATCCGCCCATCTTTAGCCCGCACCCGCATCAGTTTATTGTTGTCAGACACGAAAAATATCGACCCGGCCACAGGCCACACCGGACCCAGAGCCCCCTCTTGAAGTGTCCAAAGCCGTTTGCCGCTAGAGACTTCCAAAGCCGCGAGGCGTCCAGAATGGCTACCAACATAGACGGTGTTGCCCACCACCACCGGATCGCTGGTGATGTCATTTATCGTAGCGGCTGCAACCCCAACACGTTTGCCTGCCATAAGGTTGGACCAATATCTCAGCCCACCTTTCCGAAAGACACTGAATATTTCGCCACTCGATAGGGCAAATACAACGAACTTTTTTGTCACCGCCGGTGCAGCGCCACCATCAACGCCCGCATCCGAACTGGTGGCGGCATCGACTTCCCAGCGAATGCGCCCCGTGTCTGCCTCCAGCGCAACTGCTGTGCCGTCTCCGGCCACCACATAAACAACACCGTCATAAACGGACGGCGTGCCGGTGCCACCTGCATTGAGGTCATGCACCCAAACGGGCAGACCTGTTTTCGGGTCCAACGCTGTCAAAGTTCCATAACCACTGGTAACGAAAAGCTTGTTTTCGCCAAAGGCCAAGCCGCCACCATTCGCGTCACCAACGCCATCACGGGCGGGTGTCAGATCATACGTCCACTGGGTTTGTCCATCACTTGACGTCGCCGTGACCAGCGCCTGAGCATCCAGCGTAAACACCTGTCCCTGGGCTGCAACGGGATCGGCATTGATCCTGTAACGCCGGCTGTCACCCTCTCCGATAGGGGCAGACCATTGCAAGGTGAACTCGGGGTTCAGTGTCGCATGCGTCGTGCGATATCTTGGCGTGCCGATCCGGTGGGACCAACTGGTCGACCGCGTCGCTTTGGGCAGAGCAATTGCCGTGGGCCCTATGGGGGCTTCACGCTGAGCCTGACCTGCATCATTCAGTATGCTGCGTACCGCCTGTCGCTCACCGGGTAATACCTCGAGGTCGCTACATCCCAGAAGCGCTGCAGCAGACATCACAACAAAAGATTTTTTGAACCAGCTACCAATCTTGCTGGTCACGCCCTGCTCTAGAATGCTGATCCGCAAGTCTCCCCGCGCGTGCGAGCTCTTCACCTCAGTCACCCGTTGGGGCGTCGCCGGGCTTTGCACCCAACGCAGTGATTAATTGTGTCACGCGACGGCGCACGCCCGGCGTGACATCCGAATCCTCAAGCAGCCGTTGAAGACGCACAAGCGCCCCACCCGTATCATTTGCCGCGATATCAAGCAGTGCCAACTGTTCTTCGGCCAAAACCCGCAGAGCAGAGCCCGAGGAAATCAAACCCTCAAAGCCGTTGCGCCGAAACGCGACATCCTGCCCCGCATCCGCAATCACCAAAGATTTGAACTCGGCAATTTGACGGTAAATCGACGGCACCGCCTGATTGGCTTGTACGGCTGACAATTGCGCAAATGCTTCGCCACCCTGACCATCTGACACCAATTCGGCAGCGCTTAACAGTTGCACTATTGCCGGTGCTTGAGTTGTATCGATTTCTTGAAGCGCAGCGGCCCGCTCGGACGCCGTTTCCATTTGCAAGGCCGCAACAATTGCATCTCCCAAAGCCTCGGACTGCGCCCGCTCCTGTGATGCACGCCATTCATTCCACGCCGCGCCTCCAACCAGCAGCAACACCGCCACAACCGCGATCCACCCATAGCGACGGAACAGATTAAACATCCGGTCCCGCCGGACTTCTTCGTTAACTTCGTCGATAAAACTATCCGTGTCGCTCATTGGGTTTTTCCTCTGTGATGCTCTCTCTTAACCTGAAGCTCGCGGCCTGCCAAGGGCTGTGCCGCATTCCTAAGCACGAACTTGATCCCACCCCAAAAAAGCTTATATCAAACCTAGCGGGATCATCCTTTACGGGGTTCAATCTTTGTTCGTGTACACTGTGCCGTAACCAGCGCCCTGTTTGCTTGGTCCAGAAAGGCCACTTATGAAATTCATTTCGGTTCTGTCAGCACTGTTCGTAGCACTCACATTGTATGTTTTAGTGTTCGAGCGCGCCGCTCTTAAAAGTTTCGCGACAACCGGCGACTTTGGCTCATTGGTCTCTGCAATCTCATCGCCAGAGTTCACCCTGACACAGCCGCCAAACGCCGAGCAGTCTGAGCCCGAAGACACCACCGATGTGACACTGGCAGCTATGTCCTCCGGTAGTGGAGCGGCGGGAACAACAGACCCAGAGGCACAATCAGGGCTGCCCATGAGGGCAGGAACCGACAGTGCGGTGCAATCTGAGCTGGCACCCCCGAAAAACGCGGGCAAAACTGGCGGAAAACAAGAGCCGGTAAAAGTGGTCGCCCAGCAATCAGAGGCGCGGCTGGTTGATACCGCAGTCGTTTTGCGTGGGCGAACAGAGGCGGCACGCCAGGTCGATGTTATGGCCGAAACTTCAGGTAAGGTAGTGTCTGTACCTTTGCGTAAAGGACGCATGGTTACAAAGGGGCAAGAGTTGTGCAAACTCGACCCCGGAACGCGGATGGCGACCCTTGCAGATGCGCGCGCGCGTCTGGCCGAAGCCTCAGCACGCGTGCCAGAAGCCAGAGCGCGCCAAGATGAGGCGCAGGCCCGTCTTGATGAGGCGAAAATCAATAACAACGCAGCGTTAAAACTATCCCAAGGTGGGTATGCGACCGAAACACGGGTGGCAACGACACAGGCGGGCGTCCGGGCCGGCGAAGCCGCTGTTCAGGCGGCCAAGTCGGGTCTGGAAAGCGCCCGTGCTGGCATCCAATCGGCCGAAGCTGGCGTTGCCGCCGTCGAACGGGAAATTGAACAGCTGACCATCACAGCCCCCTTTGACGGTTTACTGGAAACGGATACCGCCGAGTTTGGCAGCCTGATGCAAGCCAATGGGCCTGCGGGAGGGCATTGCGCGACCATCATCCAGCTTGATCCGTTGAAATTGGTCGGCTATGTGCCTGAGACAGAAGTGAACAAAATAGTTATTGGGGCAAATGCCGGCGCCAGGCTGGCCGCAGGCGGCGAGGCGGTCACCGGACAAGTAACGTTCATCTCACGCAGCGCCGATGTCAAAACTCGGACCTTTCGCATTGAAATTCAGGTGCCAAATACTGACCTGCGTCTGCGAGACGGCCAGACCGCTGAGATTTTAATCGCCTCGGATGGTGCAAAGGCCCATTTATTGCCACAGTCAGCGCTCACCCTCAACGATGAGGGTAAGTTGGGTGTGAGGATTGTCGACACCAACTCGCTTGCGCAGTTTCGCGCGGTAAAATTGCTGCGAGACACACCAAAGGGGGTCTTATTGACCGGATTGGCACAAAGCGCCACGGTGATTGTTATTGGCCAAGAATACGTCATTGACGACGTCGAAGTGGCGGTGACCCTGTCCGAGATCGCACAATGACGGGAATTATAGATTGGGCGGCAAACCGCGCAAGAATGGTTCTGGCGTTTATCGCTCTAAGTCTGCTTGCCGGCGGGCTGGCCTATAGCGGTCTGCCGAAAGAGGGCGAGCCGGACATAGAGATCCCCGCGCTTTTTATCTCAGTGGTTTTTCCCGGAATATCGGCTGCTGATAGCGAAGCGATGCTGGTAAAGCCGATGGAGACTGAACTTGCCGATATCGACAGTTTAAAAAAGATGAGTGCCACAGCGGCGGAAAACTATGCGGGGCTCGCGCTTGAATTTGAGTTTGGTTGGAATAAAACAAAAGTCATTGCAGATGTTCGAGACGCGATGAGCAACGCCGAAGAGCAATTTCCAGACGGGGTCGAAAAATATTCGATCAACGAGATTAACTTTTCGGAATTTCCGATCATTATCGTCAATCTGACCGGGCAGGTCCCAGAGCGCACAATAAGCCGCATTGCCCGCGATCTGCAAGAAAAGCTTGAACGCAACGACGCGGTGCTGGAAGCTGGCATCGCCGGCAGCCGCGACGAGATGCTCGAGGTGCTAATCGACCCCCTGCGCCTTGAGGCCTATAATGTCACCGCCGACGAATTGATTTCAGTGGTGCGCAATAACAATCAGTTGATCGCGGCAGGGGACGTTAAAACAGCGCAGGGAAGTTTTTCGATCAAAATACCCTCAAGTTTTAAAGACGTGGCAGACGTCTATGCCCTGCCGGTAAAAACCAATGGCGACCGCGTTGTCACGTTGGGCGAGCTGGCTGACATCAGCCTCACATTTCAAGATCGCAATGGCACATCACGGTTTAACGGCGAAACCACAGTGGCGTTACAGGTGGTTAAACGCAAAGGCTATAACCTGCTGGATATAGCCGAAACCGTCAAACAGATCATCGATACCGCAAAAAAAGATTGGCCCGAACAAATGCGCGCGACCGTTCAGGTTGGCACGTCCAATGATCAATCGGTCGAAGTCAAATCAATGGTGCGACAGCTGGAAAGCTCGGTCCTCACGGCCGTGGCATTGGTCATGATTGTGGTGTTGTGCTCGCTGGGCACGCGCGCCGCCCTGCTGGTTGGCTTTGCAATTCCAACATCGTTCCTGTTGAGTTTTGCGCTGATGGCGGTGGTCGGCGTGACCATCTCGAACATGGTGATGTTTGGATTAATTCTGGCGGTTGGGATGCTGGTAGATGGGGCGATCGTAGTGGTGGAATATGCCGACAAGCAGATTGCCAGAGGCGTTGGGCCGATGCATGCCTATGTTCAGGCCGCAAAGCGCATGTTCTGGCCCGTCACCAGCTCAACTGCCACCACACTGTGTGCTTTTTTACCAATGCTATTCTGGCCAGGTGTGCCAGGTGAATTTATGAGCATGCTTCCGATCACCTTAATTTTCGTGCTATCAGCGTCTTTGGTAGTTGCATTAATCTACCTACCGGTGCTTGGAGGCGTCTCAGGCCGGTTCAGCCGAAAATTAACTGATGCGGCCGGTGCTTTGCGACGCAAACTGCCGTGGCTGCTGCGCGCCGCACTTGTTCCGATCGCGCTCTACACCATGTTCATCGCGGTTATGCAGATCGTCAATCCGGGTTATCTTTTCGGCGGCACAGCCCCTTTCTCAGGACCCGCCAGCCTTTTGCCTGGAGCTGTGCTTTTTGTGGTATCTGCGCTCTGCGCTTCTGTCACGCTCAACGCCGCAAAGATTAAACGGCGCGCCAAACGGATAGATGCGCGCTATAAAAGAACGCTTTTCGGCAGCTTTATCCAACTGATTGCCGGCAATCCAATCATGCCCCTTGTCAGCATAATCGGTGTCGGCGCCGTAGTGGTGACGGTGTTCACCTATTTTGGCGAAAACAACAATGGTGTTGAATTTTTTGTCGATTCAGAGGCAGAACAAGCCATCGTCTATGTCAAAGCCCGCGGCAATCTTTCTCTGCAAGAGAAAGATGCTCTGGTGCGCAAGGCAGAGGCAATTATTCTCACCCACACCGGGATCAAAGATGCGTTTGCCTTTGCCGGAAACGGGGGCCTGAAAAGCAATACTGGTGGCGCACAACGGCCCAAAGACTCAATCGGCCAGATTCAGTTGGAAACCATCCCATGGGAAGATCGCAGCAAGCGCCCCGATCTGGACGGCGATTTGGTTCTGGCGACACTTCAGGATAAACTTGACCAAATCCCCGGAATTCAAACCGAAATACTGGTGTTGGCGGCTGGTCCGTCAAGCGGTAAACCGCTGCATCTGCGGCTCAAAGGAAACAATTGGGATGATCTTTTGAACGCCACGGAAATCGCGCGGCAAAAGTTCGAAACCACACAAGCCCTTACCCAGATTGAAGACAGCCGACCCCTGCCCGGGATCGACTGGCGCATCGATGTCGATGTGCTCAAAGCGGGCCGCTACGGCGCCGATGTCGCCACCGTGGGGGCTATGGTACAACTGGTTACCCGCGGTATTTTACTGGATAAAATGCGCGTTGACAGCAGCGATGAAGAAATTGAAATTCGGGTGCGCTTTCCAGAAAAAGACCGGCTGCTCAGCACTCTGGACACAGTAAAGCTGCGCACCGAAGACGGCTTGGTGCCACTGGCAAATTTTGTCACGCGTACCCCGGTTCAAAAACTGGCCGAGATCAATCGCGCCGATCAGAAACGCCATATTGACGTGAAAGCCGACGTGCTGCCCGAACAGCTCAAGTCGGGTGTCGATGACAGCGGGCAAAGCACGCAACAGATGATCACGCCCAGTGAGCGTATAGACGAGCTGACCAAATGGCTGCAAACCCGCCCGTTTCCTGCCGGAATAGAGTGGGAATGGACAGGCGATCAAGAAGAGCAATCCGAAAGCCAGGCGTTTTTGAAAAGTGCGTTTATGGGCGCTTTGGGGCTGATGTTCATTATTCTGCTCGCGCAGTTCAACAGCTTTTACAATTCCGTTTTGGTGCTTTTGGCCGTTGTGCTTTCGACCACTGGGGTGCTGATCGGGATGATCGTTATGGATCAGGCGTTTTCCATTATTATGACCGGCACAGGGATCGTAGCACTGGCCGGGATTGTGGTGAACAATAATATTGTTCTCATCGATACCTATCAGGAATATTGCCAATACATGCCGCGTATCGAGGCCATAATCCGCACTGCAGAGGCCCGGATCAGGCCGGTTTTATTGACGACAATCACCACGATGGCCGGCTTGGCGCCGATGATGTTCGGTCTGTCACTGGATTTCATCCAAGGGGGGTATTCCATCGATAGCCCCACCGCTTTGTGGTGGAAGCAACTGGCGACCGCCGTGGTGTTCGGACTGGGCATTGCCACCATCTTGACACTGGTCTTTACCCCATCAATGCTGGCCCTCAGGATCTGGGCAACCACCTATAGCCTTTGGCTGCTGCGCCTGCTCAGCCGCCTTTCTCTGGGCCGCTCAAGCCAAGCTGCCCGCGACTGGGCGCTCCAGCGCAGCGCAAATCGCAAGCGCGCACCAGAAATCATTTGGAGCGAAGAATACCGAGATAAGCCCAGCAAAGACGAAAAATCAGAACCTGTACAAAATCAGATGCAGCCAGTGCCTGCAGCAGAGTAAGCGCCGCTTTTGACAACGGAATACAAATATCAATGGTCCTAAAAACGATACTCTGGAACGTCAACTGTCTTAAAATACATCTGAATATGGGGCGGAATATCTTCAGCATAATAACGCGTAGAACGCCGCGCTGCGCTTAATACTCCCCCCGCTTTATCACTTATCTTTTCCAAGACCAGAGGCACTAAACTCACTGCATTTCGTCCTGCTGGGCGATAGTTTGTCAACACTCCGATTAAATTTTCATCCAAGCCCCGAGATTGTTTTAAATACGCTTTCTGCATATAACCCGCCCACATTATATTAAATCTTGATTCCGAAAATAGCGACAAAACACCCTCGGAAGATTTGAACATAACGCCGTTGATAAAGTGATGTTCTATTGAAAGCCCGTCTATTACTCCATCTTCTGCCAATGTGCGCCGGACCGACAACTTGATTTTCTTAACCCCGGCATAACTGTTCACTGAGCACATCAAAGCCTCAGCACCACTCGCCGAGTTGAACATCCCTTTCCATAAAAGGTAAAGACCATCTTGAACGACATCATCCATAATCTGAAAATTGCGCCCCCTGACAAGCTCGGCCATCGCATTGCCAAACTGCAGAACTGCAGTTTCTGAAGTGGAGGTGGCATCAGAAGAGAAAAACCACTCAAGCGGCAAACCCAGCTGCACGCTCAATTGATACAAAACCTCTGGCCGCGGCATAGATTTCCCAGACAGGTACCGGCTGAATTGTGTGCGGTTCACGCCGATCATCTGACTGATTTCCGTAACGGACCCAACTTTTGTAACCGCAAGGGATAATCGATGTGATACGGTCTCACGCAACTCGCGAGTGGACGGAATGATCTGGTTATTGCGCATCGAAAAAACTTTCAAATTATAGTTGGTTTGGCGCGGGCCACACCCCCATGCCTTTGTAATCAATACGTAATTTATAAAAAATAATAACACAGCAATGAGATTAGAAAATGAATATAGTGG
>DDEJ01000125.1:16483-16866 GCA_002336405.1 Rhodobacteraceae bacterium UBA1957 | reverse complement strand
TGATGATATTGCAACTGGGCCATTGGCACCCAAATCACGGGAACCCAAACCAAAGACAGTCACGCCAAGGCGTCACGTTGCATCAAACCAGCTTGCATCGAACCCGTCCACTGACGGCACCCGCCCAAAGGCCGGCAGGGTATGGGGTGTGGCCGCGGATCAGACAGCGCATTTTAGGCTTCATAACAGAATAATAGGCTGATCCTTCAGGGAAGATTGGGTCGCTGAAATTAAGTTTCAAACAGGGCCAGCAAAAAATTGCTTTTCATATTCCGCTCTCCAAAAATAATCTGTGGCAATCGCGGCTGGGATCATCGCCTTGCAAATCAGTCTTAGCCCCCGCATGACCGCCTCTCTCCGCCCTGTGCGACCCTCAAAATCCT
>DDEJ01000125.1:13580-16089 GCA_002336405.1 Rhodobacteraceae bacterium UBA1957 | reverse complement strand
CTCTTTGTGATGGGCAGGCTGAACAAAATAACCCGCGCCATCCATTCGGAGACCCCAATGCCCCTCAGTGACGCCGATAAAACTCTGATCCTTGAGACCGTTCGCGACGCCGCAAGGCGTGAAATCATGCCGCGGTTTCGGGCGCTGTCCGAGGCCGATATCAACACGAAATCAGCCCCTGACGATCTGGTGACAGCTGCCGACCTGGCCGCCGAGGCCCTGATCACCGCACAGCTTGGACGGGCTTTTCCCGACGCGCTGATCCTTGGCGAAGAAGCGGTCGCAGCCAACCCCAGCCTGCGCGACCAACTGGCAGATGCCGAGATGGCAATTATCATTGATCCGGTCGACGGTACGTGGAATTACGCCCGCGGTCTGGCGCTGTTTGGGGTGATCTTGGCGGTGACCCGGTATGGGGTTCCAATTTACGGGTTGCTTTACGATCCGGTGATAGATGACTGGATCGTCTCAAGTGAAAACGCTGACACCTGTTATACCAATGCGCACGATAGCCGCGCGTTGCGATTGCCAGCAACCCCGCCGGAAACAAAAGCTGGCGGCTATGTGCCGTTGGGATCCTTGCCTGACCCACACCGCCTCCGCGTGGCCGCGCTTTGGCCACAAATTGGTCGGCTCAATTCTTTGCGCTGCGCCTGCCATGAATTCCGCATGCTGGCGCAGGGCCATGTCGATTTTATGCTGTCTACGCGGCTAACCCCGTGGGATCACGCCGCCGGGGTGCTGGTGGTGCAACAGGCCGGCGGCACCGCAAAAATGCTTGACGGTAGCGCCTATTCGGCTGTCCAGCGCGACGGTTATCTGCTCAGCGCGCGCAACGCCAACGCATGGTCCGAAATCCAGCAGGCATTTTCGTTCCTGCTGGACTGATGCACGCGCTTATTCGGCGGCTTCGGCATAGTCCGACATCGGCGGACAGGTGCATACCAGATGCCGGTCGCCATAAACATTGTCGACGCGGTTCACCGGTGGCCAGTATTTATCAACTCGAAATGCGCCAGGCGGGAAACAACCCTGTTCACGGCTATAGGGCCGGTCCCAGTCGCCCACCAGATCCTCAACTGTGTGCGGCGCGTGTTTGAGCGGATTATTCTCGGCGTCAATCTGACCGTTT
Source organism: Rhodobacteraceae bacterium UBA1957 (assembly GCA_002336405.1). GTDB lineage: Bacteria > Pseudomonadota > Alphaproteobacteria > Rhodobacterales > Rhodobacteraceae > CPC320. The sequence goes on along the minus strand of DDEJ01000125.1, from coordinate 14,957 downwards.
TCCACCGCCGCAATCTCGGCCCGTATCGCCAGCATAGCGTCGCAAAACCGGTCAAGTTCAGCCTTGGTTTCCGACTCCGTCGGCTCAACCATCAGAGTGCCCGCCACGGGCCAGCTCATCGTTGGCGCATGAAAACCACAATCAATCAGCCGCTTGGCAATATCATCCACAGTTATGCCCGCACTCACTGCAAACGGACGTACATCCAGAATGCACTCATGCGCCACACGGCCGGTCGGTCCTTTATAAAGTACCTCAAACGACCCCTCGAGCCGTTTGGCGATGTAATTGGCGTTCAAAATCGCCACCCGTGTCGCTTGGGTCAGCCCCTCGCCCCCCATCATTAGGCAATAGGCCCAACTGATCGGCAGTAATGACGGTGAGCCAAACGCCGCCGCTGAAACTGCACCCGAGGCGCCTGCGGCGTCAGCCGTAGTATGATGACCGGGCAAATGTGGCGTCAGATGCGCCTTGACGCCAATTGGCCCCATGCCCGGGCCACCGCCCCCGTGCGGGATACAAAACGTCTTATGCAAGTTGAGATGGCTGACATCACCGCCCAAATCACCGGGGCGCGACAGACCGACCATTGCGTTCATATTGGCACCGTCGATATAGACCTGACCGCCATTGTCATGGGTGATTTGACAAACCTCATGAACTGTTTCCTCAAACACACCATGGGTCGAGGGATAGGTGATCATGCAGCCCGCCAAGTGATCGGCATGTAGTGCCGCCTTGGTGCGAAAGTCCTCGAGATCAATATCACCACGCTCATCCGATTGCACCGGCACCACCTTCCAACCCACCATCTGAGCACTGGCCGGATTGGTACCATGCGCCGAGGTCGGGATCAGACAGATATTGCGATGTGCCGCGCCACGTGCCGCGTGATAGGCCGCAATTGTCAGCAACCCTGCGTATTCGCCTTGAGCACCCGAATTAGGTTGCATCGAAATCGTATCATATCCGGTTATATCGCACAGTTTAGATGATAAATCGTCAATCATCTCGCGATATCCCAGCGCCTGATCTGCTGGCGCAAAGGGATGCAGTAATGAAAACTCACGCCAGCTGACCGGCATCATCTCCGCCGCCGAGTTCAGTTTCATCGTGCAGCTGCCCAGCGGGATCATCGCGCGATCAAGTGCCAGATCACGATCTGCGAGACGCCGCATATAGCGCATCATTTCGGTTTCAGCACGGTTCATGTGGAACACATGATGTTGCAGGTAATCGCTTTTGCGGTGCAACGCCTCTGGCACCCGGTACAGCGGTGCCAAATCATCATCATCGCGCGCAATGCCAAACGCCCGCCAGACCGCTTGCGTCGTGGCACGCCGACTGCGCTCATCCAGAGTGATGCCCACCTTGGTC
>DDEJ01000125.1:0-13192 GCA_002336405.1 Rhodobacteraceae bacterium UBA1957 | reverse complement strand
TTTTGCAGTGGGCCAACCTCAACAGTGATCGTATCAAAAAACGCCTCCGGCTCAACCTCAAAACCCGCCGCCTCAAACCCTTTGGCCAAACGAACGGTTTTGCGGTGAATGCGCTGAGCAATCGCTTTCAGACCTTCCGGACCATGAAAAACAGCATAAAACGACGCCATCACCGCCAGCAATGCCTGCGCCGTACACACATTTGAGGTGGCTTTCTCGCGGCGGATATGCTGTTCGCGGGTTTGCAGCGACAAGCGATAGGCCCGGTTGCCATTGGCATCAACCGACACGCCAACAATACGCCCCGGCATCGACCGCTTATAGGCATCCTTGGTTGCCATATAGGCCGCATGTGGGCCACCATACCCCACCGGCACACCAAAACGCTGGGTGCTGCCAACCGCAATATCAGCCTGCATGGCACCGGGTTCTTTGAGCAAGGTCAAAGACAGCGGATCGGCACAGACAATCCCAATGGCCTTGGCCAGATGCAGCGCTGCGATTGGATCGGTAAAGTCCTGAACATGACCGTGAGTACCGGGGTATTGAAAAATTGCACCAAACACCTGTGTGGCATCCAAGGCCTCGGGGGCGCCGATGATGATGTCAATACCCAGCGGCGCCGCACGGGTTTGCATCACAGCGATATTTTGCGGATGGCAGTTTTGATCAATGAAAAACACCTTCATTTTCGATTTAGCCACCCGCTGCGCCATGGTCATCGCTTCGGCACAGGCTGTGGCTTCATCCAGCAGAGAAGCGTTAGCGATCTCTAACCCAGTCAAATCACTGACCATGGTTTGAAAATTCAACAACGCCTCGAGACGGCCTTGGGATATCTCTGGCTGATACGGGGTATAGGCCGTGTACCAAGCCGGATTTTCCAAAATATTGCGCTGAATCACCGGTGGGGTGACGGTGCCGTGATAGCCTTGTCCGATCAAGCTGGTCAGAACGATGTTTTTAGAGGCCGTCACCCGCATATGATGCAGCAGTTCCCGCTCGGATTTGGGCTTGCCGAAATTAAGCGGCTTTTCTTGCCTTATAGACACCGGCAGCGTGTCATCAATAAGGCCGGCGAGGTCTGGCGCTCCAACAGTTTGTAACATCTTCACCATCTCTTCCGGAGACGGGCCAATATGGCGCCGATTGGCAAAATCATAGGGCAAGTAATTTGTCGGTTTAAAGGGCATCACAGCCTCCCGTTCATAAATATTAAATGAGCCAACCGGTGCAAGCCGGGTCAACGGGCGACTTCACCGCAATGCAAGCAGGGTAAATACTGTCGCCGCAAAACCTCAGCCGATTAGTTTTTTATAGCCGGCCTCGCTGAGGTAATCATCCATCTGCCCCAGATCGGCAGCCTTTAATTTGAAAAACCATGCCTCCCCCAAGGGATCATCATTAACCATGCTGGGAGTGGCAACCAAAGCCTCATTGACTTCTACAATCTCCCCATCCAATGGCGACAAGATATCAGAGGCGGCCTTGACGCTTTCGATCACCACGATCTCTTCGTCTTTCGCCACAATGGTGCCGGTCTCTGGCAGTTCGACAAAAACCACATCTCCCAATTGCGCCGAAGCATGATCCGTGATGCCCACCACCACCAGATCGCCTTCGATACGCAACCATTCATGTTCTTCAGTGTATTTCATTGCGGGTCTCTCCTGTTGATTATCTTTTAAAGTTGGCGGGGGTAAACGGCAGTTTGACCACCGTCAACGGCAGACGTTTGCCACGTATTTCGCCAAAAACCTGTGTGTCGACTACCGCCATATCGGCAGGTACATAGCCCATGGCAACCGGCCGGCCTAGACTTGGGCCAAAGCCCCCAGATGTGATGGCACCGATAGGCCTCTCAGCGTCAGCCGAAGCAAACAGCGGCACACCTTCACGCATCGGGGCCCGCCCTTGGGGCAACAAACCAACGCGACGACGTTTGGGCCCCTCTTGTAATTCGGTAAGAATGCGCTCTTCACCGGGAAAGCCTCCGGCGCGGTCACCTTGTGCACGGCGGCTTTTTTGGATCGCCCAGGCCAGTCCGGCCTCGACCGGGCTGCTTGTTGTATCAATATCATGGCCATACAAGCACAAGCCCGCCTCAAGCCGCAGAGAATCGCGTGCCCCCAGACCAATCAGCTCAACCTCGGAATGCTGCAACAGCGCCCGCGCCAGATCTTCGGCCGCCGCGACAGGTACAGAAATTTCATAGCCATCCTCACCGGTATAGCCCGAGCGCGACACCCAGCATTCGGCGCCTGCCAGAGGTACGGTTTCGACATCCATAAAGCCCAGATCCGCAACCATAGGGTGATGCACTGCCAACACAGCCTCAGCGGCCGGCCCCTGAAGAGCCAGCAATGCACGATTGGTTATCTCTTTGACGGTTATTTCTGGTCCAAGCTGACGTCTGAGATAGGCAATATCATCAATTTTACAGCCCGCATTGACCACCATAAAAATATGATCGCCGCGGTTTGCCAACATCAGATCATCGCTGACACCGCCCTGAGGCGTGGTGAAAAAACCATAGCGTTGACGGCCCCGCGGCAAATTGAGAATATCGACCGGCAGCAGTGCTTCAAGTGCACGCGCCACCGCGTCATAACTGCGCCCCCGCAACACCACTTGTCCCATATGGCTGACATCGAACAGGCCAGCATGGGCCCGAGTGTGCAGATGTTCTTTGAGCACCCCCAAAGGATATTGCACCGGCATATCATACCCGGCAAAGGGCACCATTTTGGCACCTTTTTTTTCATGCAGCGCATACAGCGGCGTACGGAGCAACGTCATGTGTCCACCTATTTTTGTGGCCAGAGGCGAATTTTAAACGCAACGGCATCTCATAAGCTCCGGCTTTGGCCGGTGCAGCGATGCCCCCTCTGTCTTTTTGCCTGAGATCGTTATCCCTTCGGCGGACGCAGTTTCCACGCCTCTCTCCAGAGTGTTTTCATCAAAATGGTCCTGTCGCCTGAGAGTTTCCGGGGCGGTTGCTCCTTCGGCACCAGCACGCGGCTGGTTCTCCCACTTCGATACTGCATCTTAGTCTGCCGATTCAGAACTGACAAGACAGGTTTTTAAGCGCCCCAAAATCTTGAAAAGACCTATTTTGGGTTTCTAAATTGACATGTTTGACTTTGTGTTTTTGATCAGTGATCTTTTCGCCATGACACATTCTTATTTCTTTGGCTACGGGTCGTTGGTAAACGCCGCCACCCATCGATATGCTCCGACCGAGAGACTGCGCATTCAGGGCTGGCGCCGGACGTGGCGGCAGGTGGCGGACCACCCGGTGGCACTCCTGAGCGCAATGCCCGATGATGACAGCGCGATTGACGGGCTAATCGCGCCGGTGCCAGACAACAACTGGGCCGCGTTAGATGCCCGCGAACAGGGCTACAACCGGCTGGTTTTAACACCGGCCGCCTTGCCAGATTCGTATCAAGAGCATGATATTGCGATTTACGCTGTGCCAGAAACACCCGTGGATGGCGACCCGCACAAGCGTCCGATTTTACTCAGCTATCTTGATGTGGTTCTTCAGGGCTATCTGCAGCAGTTCGGCCCGCTGGGTGCAGAGCAGTTTCTTGCAACAACCGACGGCTGGGACCGCCCTGTTCAGGATGACCGCGCCGCGCCACGTTATCCGCGCCACCAAGCGTTAGACGCCACACAGCTTGCTTTTGTCGACTCGGCCATAGAGCGGCTGGCCCTAAGCGTTATCCAGCCCTAACCCGCGGGCTTTGATCACCTGAAGCAAAGGCAAAAGCGCCGACATGTCCGGACCGTGCTGCTGTCCGGTCAGCGCCTTGCGCAACGGCATGAACAACCCGCGCCCCTTGCGCCCTGTGGCGGCTTTGACCTCTGCTGTCCACGCCCCCCAACTTTCGCCATCCAGCTGGCCTGTTGGCAACAGCGTCATCGCATGCGCGACGAAGTCTGCATCCTCAGTCTCGATGACGGGATCAGCGCCTTGTGAAAACAGCGTCCACCACGCCGCCAGATCATGGCGTGTGGTGATGTTTTCCCGCGTGACGGCCCAGAACTGTCGCGACAAACCGGCGGGAACGCCCAGGGCTGCAATCTCATCAGCCAACGCAGAATGCTCAAGCGTCTGCAGATGACGGCCCGTCAGCGGGAACAAGTCATCGACATCAAATTTGGTGGGCGCAGATCCAAAATGGGTCAGATCGAAATTTTCGGCAATCGCCGTCAGGTCGTCTTGTAACTCGATCGGATCGCTCGAACCCAGACGTGCCATCTGGCTGAGCAATGCGGCCGGTTCAACCCCTTGCTCTCGCAGATCGCGCAGTGCCAGTGTCCCCAAGCGCTTTGATAGCGCTTCGCCTTGCGGACCTGTTAATAAAGAGTGATGCGCAAACGCTGGCAGCGTGCCCCCAAGCGCAGTGATCATCTGGATCTGGGTGGCGGTATTGGTCACATGATCCGACCCGCGCACCACATTGGTGACGCCCATCTCGATATCATCCACCACCGAGGCCAAGGTATACAGCACCTGACCATCGCCGCGGATCAACACCGGATCGCTAACGCTGGCGGCATCAATCGACATCTCGCCCAGAATTCCATCATGCCATTCTATGCGCTCAAGATCCAGCTTGAACCGCCAATGGCCCTGCCCGCGCTCGGCGCGCAACTTATCTTTTTCAGCCTCTGTCAGCGCAAGCGCCGCACGGTCATAAACCGGTGGCTTACCCATGTTAAGTTGCTTTTTACGTTTGAGATCGAGCTCAGTCGGGGTCTCAAAACACTCGTAAAACCGCCCCATCGCACGCAATTGATCGGCTGCAGCGCTATAGCGGTCCAACCGCAACGACTGGCGCTCAACACGGTCCCAGCTCAATCCGAGCCACGTCATATCTTGTTGAATTGCCTCAACATAAGCTTCTTTCGAGCGCTCTGGGTCGGTGTCATCAATCCGCAGGATGAAGTCGCCCCCAGCCTTGCGGGCAATCAGATGATTAAACAGCGCTGTGCGCAGGTTTCCAACATGAATATACCCAGTGGGTGACGGTGCGAAACGGGTGGTTGTCATGGAAATTTCTCCTGTTCACTGGCCGTGTCCCATATGTGACCGGCATTGTCCAGAAAGCGCAGACGCGAGAAGGCTTTCCCTAGCCGCCATCGCGCCAGCGATTGACAATAGGATATCGACGGTCAAGCCAGAACGCCTTTTTGCTCAGACGTGTGCCCGGGGCCGACTGAAACCGCTTGTATTCGCTGAGGTAAAGCAAATGCTGTACCTGTTTGACCTCCGCCTCGGCAAAGCCTGCGGCAACGCACTCTGAAACTGAGGCATCTTTATCGACCAACATCTCTAGAATGCCGTCCAGCACCGGATAATCAGGCAGGCTGTCGCTGTCTTTTTGATCGGGGCGCAATTCAGCCGAGGGCGCTTTGGTGATCACACGCTCGGGGATCACCGCCCCTGCGGCTGCCATCATCCAGCCGCGGTGCTGGTTGTTGCGCCAGCGACAAATCTCGAAAACCCGGGTTTTATATAGATCCTTGATCGGATTATAGCCGCCTGCCATATCCCCATATATCGTCGCATAGCCCACCGCCACTTCGGATTTATTACCTGTGGTCAACAGCATTTCGCCAAATTTATTTGACAACGCCATCAGCAGCAGACCGCGCAGACGCGACTGGATGTTCTCTTCGGTCAGATCGGGCTGCACGCCCGCAAACAACGGCGCCAGCGTGCCGGTTATCGCCGTCTGAGCCTCTTTGATCGGCACGAAATCATATGCGCAGCCCAGATTTTCCGCGACATCTTTGGCATCCTGCAGCGAACTTTCAGATGTATAGTCTGACGGCAGCATCACACAGCGCACATTGTCCGCGCCGATGGCGTCGGCGGCAATCGTAGCGACGATCGCGCTATCGATCCCCCCCGACAAACCCAACAAAACCTTACCAAAGCCAGATTTGCGCAAATAATCGCGCAACCCCAGCACCATCGCATGATAATCCTGTTCCAACAAATCGGGAATTTTGGCTTTTGGACCGTCCTCGACGCGCCAGCCCTCGGAGCCACGGTGCAAATCGACATGGGCAACCGTGTCCTCAAACAGCGGCAATTGCACCGCCAGTGCACCGCCGGGGTTCAGCGCGAAGCTGCCGCCATCAAATACCTGATCATCCTGCCCACCGACCATATTGAGATAAATCAGCGGCAAGCCGGTTTCGATCACCCGCGCCACCATGATGTTTTGGCGCACCGATAATTTCTCGCGATCATAGGGCGACCCATTGGGAATCAATAAAAACTCCGCCCCGGTTTCCGACAGCGTCTCGGAGACATCCTCATACCATGCATCTTCACAGATCGGGCTGCCAATACGGGTATCGCCAACGCTATACGGCCCACCCAGCGGTCCAGCATCAAAGATTCGCACCTCGTCAAAGACAGTCTCGTTTGGAAGGTGGTTTTTCAACACCTTGGACGTAATTTCACCCCCGCGCAAAATGAAATATGCATTGTAAAGCTTGCCGTCTTCAGCCCAGGGCCCCCCGATCCCCAAGGTAGGACCATCTGCGCAGTCTGCGGCCAAACGCGTCACCGCCGCCATGGCCGCGTTATGAAACGACGGTTTAAGGACCAAATCTTGCGCATTATAACCGGTAATAAACATCTCCGGCAGGGCAACCATATCAGCCCCGGCGTCACGGCCCTGTTGCCAGATGCTGCGCGCCAGGCCAGCATTGCCCGCGATATCGCCCACAGTGGGGTTGCTTTGTGCCAATGTCACACGGAACCTGTCAGCCATGTTTGGTGCCTTTTCAATATCTCAACCGTTGACTTAGCAGATCACACGCCAAGGAAAAGGGGGGCGTGGGATGATTTTCGCGCGAAACCGCCCAGATCCAACCTGTTAAGAAGATTTTTCTGTTACGTGATCTCAAAGCCTCTGTCTCAAACCAACCAATTGCCACCGCAATGCGCTCTATTGCGATACCAAAGCTTTCATGTCGAACAGCGGCACCACATCGCAATGGCCATGCCAGAAAAAAAGGTATTGCCAGCGGGTAGCAAGACGCATTTGGCGTCAGACCAAGCTTTAATGTTCCGGCCTGATAAACGCAGGACCCTGGGCCCCAAGCCGCAGCCCTGAGCGCAGTTTTTTATAGGGGATCTCGGTGAGTTTACATGGGTTTTGACCAGCAGCGACTGCGAACAGCACCGTCTCGGCAATCGGTTCAAAATCCGCCAGAAAATGAATAGCACTTTTGACAACCACGATCCCATAGCTTTCGGGATCACAGCCAATGTGACGAAAAACCTCTCGATCTGCCGTCTGCGCCCGATTTGAGCCGATCACAACGACAATTTCACCGCGATTTTCCAACGTGATTGTCACCGCAGCCATCTTGCCAAGATTGGCCGCAATGCCTGCTAGCATAGGCCCCGCGCAAATAAAGCGACCCTCTGACAGGTGTTTAACCGATCCAGTCACGACAATTTCTGGACCATTTTGGTCGGGAAATGTGCCGCCAAGGGTCAGCTGAACCTGCGCCCCGACGCCAGCTTGGTGGCACAAAAAAGCCGCCTCAGGCGCCCAGAACATGCCCAAGAGCGCCGGGATGCGATGCTTTAGCAATGCTGCAAGAATACCCGTGCTGTCACCACTTGAACCAGCACCGGGGTTGTCTTGTGGATCCGCAATAATCACCGGTCGCTGCGCCTGTTTTGTCAGATAATCTGCGGTTTGCACGGCCGCATCCATCGCCATCAACTGGTCGTCAAAACTGTCTTCGGCATCGTCTAGCGCCGCAACAACCGTTGCGGTGGCCGCTGCAACCGCGGCTTGATCATAACCACAAGCAAAGACCGATATACCGCAGTTTGGAATGTCGGCCGGTGGAAAGCCAAACGCCAGATCAACCGACAAAACTGCCTCACCCTCAAGATCTTCAAGCCCTTGATACAACTGCTGCGCGGGTTGTCTGCGGGTCGACTGGGCGGTGATTGGCACCATGAAATTCAATTGCTGAAAAGACTTGTACGGCAGTTTTTTGCGGCGCAGTATCGTTTCAAACACCTTTGCTGCGCGCCGCCCGGTCTCGGCCATATCAATATGAGGATAGGTGCGATAGATCACCATCGCACTGACTAAATTACAAAATTCCGGGCTGATATTGCCGTGCAGATCAAGACTGACAACAATCGGCAAATCCACTCCGACAAGTGCGCGAAGCCGTTGTAACAGCAACGCCTCGCCATCATCCGCCTGTTCCGTCACCATGGCGCCGTGCAGATCGAGGTACAGCCCATCCAGCGGCCCCGCTGCTTTGATCCCCGCCAACATGCGGTCACAAATCGCGTCAAAAGCCGTTTGTGCGACCAGACCGCCCGGTTCTGCCACAGCATAAGAAATGGGAACCAGATCACACATCGAAGCCGTTTCAATAAACCCACTAATGGGAATATTCAGCCCCGTGCAAGTCTCAAACATCCGGTCGCCAACGCAATAGGCCGGCCACGACCCCGGTGTCATAAATTGCTCCCAATCGGTCACAAATGGGGCAAAGGTATTTGTCTCATGTTGAAAACTGGCGATCGCTATTTTTGGCCGTGCCATCTCATATCTCCACTTGCTCTGCCCATCCCGAACAGCGGCCCTCAGGGAGCAGCTTGCTGCGGCACTCAGTTCGGGTCGGTAGAATTAACAATCCTGGTGGTTGGAAACGGGATTTCAATTCCTGCGGCATCAAAAGCCTCTTTCACACTGCGGGTCATATCAAACTTTAGCGTCAAATAATCAGAAGCGTCGCACCACAGCCGCAACGTAAAATCGACCGAGCTCTGGTTCAAAGCGCTGACTTTAATCAAGGGATCTGGCCCTTTGTGGATACGCGCATCGCCTGCGACCAGATCCGCCAGTACGGTGTCTGCCCGCCCCAGATCAGTGCCGTAGGAGACGCTGAAAACAAGATCAAGCCGGCGTTTGTCATACACTGAATAATTTGTAATTGGTGCGCCCCAAACCTGACCGTTGGGAACAATCACCTGCAAATTATCCGTGGTTGCCAATTCAGTGGTAAAAATAGAGATTTCTTTCACCGTGCCAGACTGACCCGACACCGAGACAAAATCCCCTTGTTTGAAAGGCCGAAACACAATCAGCATGATGCCAGCCGCAAAATTTGACAACGTGCCTTGCAGCGCCAAGCCCACAGCAAGACCCGCGGCCCCCAACAACGCCACAATTGAGGTAGTCTGAACCCCAAAGCTGTTGAGCACGAAGGTCGCACCCACAATGATAACCACAATTTGCGAAAACTTGCTGAGAAAGACAAACAACGTATCGTCGAGCTGATCATATTTGAAGCCCATGCGCGCAATCGATGATTTTACCCAACGTGACAATATAAAAGTCACTAGCAACACACAGATGGCCGCCAGAATGTTCGTCATGAAATCGATCACCGGCTGCGTCGATAAAAAACTCTGCAAAGACAGTATCACGCTCATTGCTATATTCCCTTCGTAATATTTATTTGGCACTCAGTTATTCGTCCGCGCATGACCGAAAAAGAGGCCCAGCACTTGGGCGACACTTAGCTTTTGGCGATCACATGCGGTTGGTACTTGATTCCTGATTTGGTTCAATCTACGCAGCCAAGCATGACGATACAATCGGGCAATTGCATGATTGAAAATGCAAGTAGGCCGCGCATAACAGAGCCGAATAACCGCTCGCCGCATAGAAGAAAAGGACAGCAGATATGAAAGCAATGCAGCTTACAGACTATGACCAGCCACTAGTCTTGCGCAACATTCCAGTTCCGACGGCAGAGGCGGGTCAGGTAACGGTTAAAATTCATACCTGCGGGCTGAACTTTGGCGATCTTTTGATCATCAAAGGCACCTATCAGGAACGGCCGCAATTGCCCTTTACTCTGGGTATGGAAATCTGCGGTACTGTCACCGAAGTCGGTACCGGCGTAACCAAGTTGCAGGTTGGTGACCGGGTTGCATCATACAACGGATTTGGGGGACTGGCTGAATATGCCACCATCGCCGCCGATATCTGCGTGCCAGTGCCTTCAGAAATGTCCGACCGCGATGCCGCCGCGTTTTTGGTGGCCTATGGAACCTCGCATGTGGCGCTGGATTACAAAGCGCATTTACGCCCCGGCGAACGGCTATTGGTCTTGGGTGCATCAGGCGGGGTCGGCTTAACGGCGGTTGAGTTGGGCAAACTAATGGGGGCCGAGGTCATTGCATGTGCGCGGGGTGACGACAAGTTACAGGTTTCCAAAGCCGCCGGGGCCGACCATCTAATCAATTCCGAAACCGATGACATCCGCGACATCGTGCGCGCTCTGGGCGGTGCAGATGTTGTCTATGATCCGGTCGGCGGCGATCAATTTAAAGCGGCTTTGCGGGCGTGCAACCCTGAGGCACGGATTCTGCCTTTGGGCTTTGCCAGTGGCGAGGTACCTCAGATACCAGCGAATATCCTGCTGGTTAAAAACCTCACTGTGATCGGATATTACTGGGGCGGTTATAGCAAAATAAAACCCTCGGTGTTGACCGATAGCTTTGCGCAGCTGATCGCATGGTATCAGGACGGAAAATTGACACCGCATATTAGCCACACCTTGCCGTTGGCAGATTGCAATGAGGGCCTTGATCTATTGCGGACACGCAAAGCAACCGGCAAGGTGATCATCGAAATCGGTTGACCACTCTGCTGTTGGTGCAACTGAACAGCGCGGGAGATATGACTTGGCTCCTGAGCCTTGGACGGCTCAGGTTGAAAGGTGCGGGTTTTTGCCGCTATTAGACATTTTTCAAAATCGAATTATATACTACGTAGATTTTAAAAGGCTATAAAACATGAAATACCTAATATCAGCTATATTACTGGCCTTCACTTTGGGGAGCCCGACACAAGCCGAGGACATGGTTTTGGAAAACTTCAAATCAAGCCCCGAAACCCGCTGGCGGTTCGTCTCAGATCAGGTGATGGGCGGCGTATCACAAGGACAGGTCAGCTTTATCCAAGAGAGTGACACGTCCTTTGCCCATATGACCGGCACAGTAAGCCTTGAGAACAACGGTGGTTTCATCCAGTTCGCCCATGACCTCAAAACGAAGCCATCTGCAAAAAGTACTGGGATAACGATCAAAGTCCGCGGCAACAATCAAGGCTATTTCGTGCATTTGAGGACATCTGGAACACTGTTGCCTTGGCATTATTATCAGGCTGCCTTTGACGTGACTGAAACCTGGCAAGAGATACGCCTGCCATTTGACAGCTTTAAAAAATCCAACAGAATATTGCGAAAAGTGCCAAAGCCAACGTCTCTGAAGTCCATTGGTATCGTCGCCTATGGCCGCGCCCACAGCGCCGATATTCAGGTTGCCGAAGTTGGGTTTTACTAACCGTACCTTGTGCGGTAAGCCGCGCACCGTCGCCAGTAACATCCCCAGCAAACAGTAATTATTGGCGCTGATGCGAGCGAACGGACCGTGTAAAGTGTATGACGGCGAAGCGCACCACCAGTCCGGTATGGACGGGTTGGGCCTTCTCTGTTACGTTTAAGTCTTGTAAACATAAGGGGTTAATAATGCTCTGCAAGCTGGACAGAGCCCTGCATTTTAACGCCAAAAAATTTAAAGTGAGATGTTTATTTTGAAACTTCTTGTAACCGGAGGTGCCGGCTATATCGGCACCCATTGCATCATCGAATTACTGAATGCAGGACACGATATAAGCGTGATTGACGATCTGTCCAACAGCCACGTCGCGGCATTGCACCGGGTGAAACAGCTGACCAAGCGCGGCTTGGCTTTTGTGCAGGCAGACCTGCGCGATACCGCTGCCGTTGCCACAGAATTACAGCGGTTCCAGCCCCATGGCGTGATCCATTGCGCCGGATTAAAAGCGGTGGGGGCCAGCGTTGCCAGACCCCTCGATTATTATCGCCAGAACATTGGCGGCACCCTTTCATTGCTGGCAGAAATGGACCGGGTGGGTTGTCACAAAATTGTCTTTTCCTCATCAGCCACAGTCTATGGCCTGCCAAAATACCTACCCTATGACGAACAGCATCCGACAGAACCAGCAAACCCCTATGGACGCTCGAAATTGATGATTGAGCACATCTTGCGTGACTGGAGCGTCACCCATCGCGACGCATCTGCCTTGTGCTTGCGCTATTTTAACCCTGCTGGCGCGCATCCTTCCGGGCAAATTGGCGAAAACCCCAAAGGTGTACCAGACAACCTGATGCCGTTTCTCGCACAAGTTGCCGGTGGACACCGACCCGCCCTGACGGTGTTTGGTAATGATTTCGAAACCCGTGACGGAACTGGAGAGCGTGATTACATTCATGTGGGTGATTTGGCACGTGCCCATCTAGCTGCGATTGAACATGCCCGCTCCAACCGCGGCTTTCAGGTTTTCAATATCGGGACCGGACGCGGCGTGACGGTGCTCGAACTAGCAGCGGCCTTCGCCGAAGTGAGCGGCCGGCCTATTGCGACAACCATCACCACCCGCCGTCCCGGCGATTTGGCACGGTTTTACGCCGATGCGCAACTGGCTGAAAAAACCTTTGGCTGGAGGGCGCAACAGTCTATTTTTGACATCTGCGCAGATGCATGGAGATGGCAGGTTGAAAACCCTGAGGGATATAGCGCTTGACGGGCTGATCTGTCCGGCCCTGCACCCGTTACGTCCAAAAATTTCTGGTTTGCCACAGTGTGGGTTGTCAAAAAAACCACCGTCTAAAAAAAAAGGGCCGCAAGACTTAACCCTGCGGCCCCTCTAGCTTTCCACCCATCTGAGTGGCTTTGTCCTAATTCAAGATACCGATAGCAAACCAAATACGACCAACAATGATAGTATTGTTGAGCTAAGGCCAACTAAGCCTTCGCGTGTGAAGGTGATTTTCATCTTGGACACCCCTCCCTTCATAGTGTTGAGGTTTTCAATAAACGCAAAAGTTATGCCAAGGTTCAGTCTCCACAGTATATAATATCTTATAAAATTATTTTTATTTGATAAGATCACTCCTTGAGCAAGAGCCGTCTGGTCACCCCGAATAGCGCTATCATTTCTAGTGAATCAAATTTGGCGTTAACTATCACAATTATACACCTGTCATTCCAAAACCCGAACGTTTTGATGTGAGATGATGCGGAAGT
>DDEJ01000153.1:10694-11133 GCA_002336405.1 Rhodobacteraceae bacterium UBA1957 | reverse complement strand
GACGCGCGGGAGAACTTAGGCGAATTGGTATTTGAAACAATCATTCCTCGTAATGTCAGAATAAGTGAGGCGCCATCTTTTTCCGTTCCGGTTTTAAAATATGATGATTCCTCAAAGGGAGCATTAGCTTATCGACAGTTGGCTACAGAGATTTTAGGCAATAATGTGGGTGTATAGAGCCAAGTAAATTGGTTTTGAGGGATAATATGGCGGAAAAAAAAGTAAAAAAACGCGGTTTAGGTCGGGGCCTTTCTGCTTTAATGGCAGATGTTGAAGCAGACACATTTTCAAAGCCTTCGGTTGGGCGGTCAGCAGATGTTGCGCTGCCAATAGAAAAAATTGAGCCCAACCCAGACCAGCCACGCCGCCAATTTACGGAAGCAGACTTAGCAGATTTGGCTGCATCTATTCGGACCAAAGGCGTTATTCAGCCTTTGAT
>DDEJ01000153.1:8412-10297 GCA_002336405.1 Rhodobacteraceae bacterium UBA1957 | reverse complement strand
GCCGCGCAGATGGTGCAACTCCATGAATTGCCAGTGCTGATACGGGAATTTGATGACACAGAAGTGTTGGAAGTGGCTATTATCGAAAACATCCAACGCTCTGATTTGAACCCGATTGAAGAAGCGGCAGGCTATCGGCAACTGATGGATAAGTTTGGTCACACGCAGGAAAAGCTAGCGGAGGCTTTGGGCAAAAGCCGCAGCTATATCGCAAATTTGCTGCGCTTGTTACATTTACCTGATGAGGTATTAGAGTTGCTTCGAAACAGCAAACTAAGCGCCGGGCATGCTCGTGCCTTGATCACATCCGACACGCCGGTTGAACTGGCCCGTCAAGTGGTTGCGGGTGGGTTATCAGTGCGTGCAACGGAGGCCCTGGTTAAAAAAGCGGCTGCGGGAGAACAAACCACAGCTAAAGCTGCAGGATCGCCGCGTGCAGGGTCGCACACAAAAGACGCAGATACCAAGGCTCTTGAAGGTGATTTATCAGCGTCGTTGGGGTTGAAAGTTTTGGTTGAGCATCGCGAGGGTTCCGAAGCAGGTCAGATTATCGTAAATTATGGCAGTTTGGAGCAGTTGGATGACATCTGCCGTATTTTAAGCCGCCCTTAATAATGCGGCCTTGTCCAGATAAAGCCGAGGACACAACTCAGGACAAGCGCTTGCACGGCCAATAGGCCAAGGTTTAGCCCAATGAATATTGAGATTGAAAAAACTACCAGTATTGACAGCGTGGCATAGCGCTTTGCGCTTAGGCTAATGGACCCAGAAGTGTTCCAAGCGATGATCATAGGACCAAGAGTTTTGTGACCTAAAAGCCAATCGTGTAATCTTGGCGAAGAGCGGGCAAAACAGAACGCCGCTACGAGAAGAAAGGGAACAGTCGGCAAAAGCGGTAAAATCACGCCTATTAGTGCTAATGCGAGGGCTAGAAGCCCGATCAGTGCCCAAATCACTTTCATTTACGGTCCTACCAGCAGTTCTTTAATAATCGAGTTAAGCACCATGCGGCCCGGTCTCGTTGTGGAAACCCGGTGCGGGGTCTGTTCAATCATGCCGATGTTTTCTAAATAGTCCAATGCGTCAGCATCAAGAGCCTGCCCACTCAGTGCTTTATATCTGTGACGATCAATACCTTCAGTAAGCCGCAGCCCCATCATTAGATATTCACTGGCTTGATCTTGTGCAGATATTTCAACAGGGGTAAATTCTGTTTGCCCTGAACTTGCACTCGCAAGCCAGATACCAGGCGCAGGTCGCGCCTCTGTTGCTGTGCGCTTTCCGTTTAAGGTCAGGCGACCATGGGCACCTGGGCCTATTCCTGCATAATCGCCGTAGCGCCAGTATATAAGATTGTGGCGTGATGCCGCGCCAATTTTCGCATGGTTAGAGACTTCATAGGCTTCATACCCTGCAGCGCCGCAGAGATCTTGGGTTACCTCATACATGTCGGCTGCAAGGTCATCTTTGGGCAGGCCTCGCAAACCCCCGCGCGCATAACGATCACCAAATGCCGTGCCGTCTTCAATTGTCAGTTGATATAAAGAAAGATGATCCACTGCCATGGTGAGTGCTTCGGACAATTCGGATTGCCAGTCCGAAATTGACTGATCCTGGCGGGCATAGATCAAATCAAAGCTCACTCTGTCAAAGACGCTCCGGGCGATATCGAATGCGTTTCGCGCATCGGCAAGCGTATGAACACGCCCTAAACGTCTTAGGTCGGTATCATTTAAAGCTTGTATTCCCATCGAAATCCGGGTGACCCCAGCCTGAGCATACCCCCGGAACCGCGTTGCCTCAACCGAACTTGGATTGGCCTCAAGCGTAATCTCCATGTCATTGGCGCACGGCCAAGTGTAGCGAACATGATCAAGTATTTTAT
>DDEJ01000153.1:0-8015 GCA_002336405.1 Rhodobacteraceae bacterium UBA1957 | reverse complement strand
CTTAATACGGTCAATTTCAGTTAGGTAGGCGGTCAACCATCGTGGTTGGTCAACGGTGCGGCTGACGTGTGAATTAAAATCACAATACGGGCATTTTGCTTCACAGAACGGCCAGTGAATATACAGACCAAACCCGCCGGCTTGCCAGTCGGGTATCTGGTAGGTCTCAGTCAAAACAACCAGCGATCAATTTTTGAAAAGCATCTGCGCGATGGCTGATTTTATTTTTCTCCCAGCGATCCATTTCCCCGAATGTAATGTCATAACCATCCGGTTGAAAAATCGGATCATAGCCGTGGCCCAAAGATCCGCGCATTGGCCAGATGACCTGCCCTGACATTACGCCGGCAAAGACCTCGTCATGCCCATCTGGCCACGCCAAAACCATGGTACAACAAAACCGTGCTGTGCGAGGGAAATCAGCATTTGCTACGGTGAGTTTTTCATGCGTTGTTCGCATGGCCATTTCAAAATCGCGACCATCCGGGGTTTGTGCCCAATCTGCCGTATACACCCCTGGTGCGCCATCAAGAGCGTCTATTTCGATGCCGCTATCATCAGACAGCGCCGGCAACTGTGTGGCCAAAGCAGCGGCATGGGCCTTGATGCGAGCATTGCCTACAAAACTGGTTTCGGTTTCTTCTGGTTCGGGAAGATTAAGTTCCGCGGCCCCGGTTACGGCGACAGCGTAAGGCAACAGCAGGTCTCGAATTTCTTCGAGCTTACCAAAGTTATGCGTGGCCACCACAAGTTTTGGGTCGCGAAACTGACGGATCATTTTAGTGCATCTGCCTGTGCCGTTACCAGTTCTGCCACGCCCTTTTCGGCGAGATCTAGCAATTGCATCATTTGGTCCCGAGAATACGTTGACCCTTCAGCACTCATTTGAACTTCGATAAGCTGTTTGTTGCTCATCATAATAAAGTTACCATCCACGCCAGCATCTGAATCTTCGGGATAATCTAAATCCAAAACGGATTGACCTGCATAGATGCCGCAACTGACCGCAGCAACGGGATGAATCAGTGGATCGGAGACAATTTCACGGGCTTTAAGTAATTTGTTAACCGCTATTCTAAGGGCCACCCAACCCCCGGTGATTGCAGCACAACGCGTGCCACCATCGGCTTGGATCACGTCACAATCGATGGTGATTTGACGCTCGCCAAGGGCAACACGGTCAACACCCGCACGCAGTGATCTTCCTATAAGCCTTTGAATTTCAACGGTTCTTCCACTTTGCTTACCAGAAGCTGCCTCACGCCGCATGCGCGATGTGGTTGAGCGTGGCAACATACCGTATTCGGCAGTGACCCATCCAAGGCCAGAGCCTTTTATAAACGAAGGAACCCGGTCTTCCAGTGTTGCAGTGCACAGCACATGGGTGTCGCCCATGCGTATAATGCAAGATCCTTCAGCATGTTTCGTAACGTTTGTTTCAATTGAAACAGGTCGCATTTCATCCAGTTTTCTACCAGAAGGGCGCATAAAATTATCCTTTTATTGTTTCCCTTGGGATACAGCCCAGATATACCTTTTTGCAACCCTGATTGAGCTTTGCGCCGCCAGAGTTTTAATGCTTTGGGGCTGAGGTGTAAGTGATGACTGATGGAGCTAAATTATTTGAGGATATGAACACCCGCTCGCGCGAGGTGTTTCGGCGAGTCGTGGAGGGGTATTTGGAAAATGGCGAACCGATGGGATCGCGCACTCTGACCCGTACTTTGACCGAAAAAGTCAGCGCAGCAACGGTGCGCAATGTCATGCAAGACTTGGAATATCTTGGTCTTCTGGACAGTCCCCATATCAGTGCTGGGCGTATTCCAACCCAGATGGGGTTGCGCATGTTTGTGGATGGTTTGCTTGAAATTGGTGAAATGAACGTGGCTGATCGTGAAAAGCTCAATGCCACCGTGACCGACACTGCACAGAATGTGGACGGTATGCTGGATCAGATTGGCTCTGCGTTGTCAGGTATCACGCAAGGTGCGTCCTTGGTTTTGACCCCAAAACAAGAAGCTCCGATCAAACATATTGAATTTGTCTCTCTGGCCGAAGACCGGGCGCTTGTGGTGCTGGTTTTTGCTAATGGTCAGGTTGAAAACCGTTTGTTTAACCCGCCCCCAGGTCAGACGCCCAGTTCAATGCGTGAGGCAGCAAACTTTCTTAATGCATTGATTGAGGGGCGCACTTTGTCTGATCTGCAGGGTGCAGTAAAAACTGAGATTGCCGCCCGCCGGCAAGAGATTGACACGCTTGCCCATGATCTGGTCGAAAGTGGTTTGGCGGTTTGGCAAAACAAAGGTGACCGCCATGAACGTCTTTTGGTGCGTGGTCGGGCGAATCTTTTGGATGGCGATGCTGAAGAGGCTGATTTGACCCGGATCAGAACGTTGTTTGATGACCTGGAACGCAAGCGAGATATTGCTGAATTTTTAGAACTAACCGAAGAAGGCGAAGGTGTTCGCATTTTTATTGGCTCTGAGAACAAACTTTTTTCACTTACGGGTTCCTCTTTGGTCGTAAGTCCCTATATGAACGCTGATCGAAAGATTGTTGGCGCCGTCGGGGTGATTGGGCCAACGCGATTGAATTATGGACGTATCGTGCCGATTGTAGATTATGCGGCACAGCTGGTAGGCAAAAGAATCGCTGATCAGAGTTAGAGGTGAAATATGGCAGATCCAAAAAATGAAGACTATCTCGACAATATCGATGACGTGATGGCTGAAGAATACGCTGATCAAGAAATAGAGATCAGCGACGAAGATATTGAGATTGATACGCTGCGCGCCGAACGCGACCAGTTTCGTGACAGATTTATGCGGGCGCTTGCAGATTCTGAAAATGCGCGCAAACGGGCTGATAAAGACCGTCGAGAGGCTGAAAATTATGGTGGATCAAAGTTATCGCGCGACTTGCTACCGGTTTACGACAATATGAAACGGGCGCTTGAAGCTGCCACTGAAGAGCAAAAAGCTGTCTCGGCTGCGCTGATCGAAGGTGTCGAGTTAACCATGCGCGAACTGGTCAATGTCTTTGGTAAGCATGGTATCCAGCCAATAACCCCTGTTGTTGGCGATCGATTTGATCCCAAAGAACATGAAGCAATGTTCGAGGCGCCGCTTGCCGGTACGCAGGCCGGCAGTATTATTCAGGTCTCGACAGAGGGCTTTATGTTGCACGATCGGCTGTTGCGTCCCGCGCAAGTTGGAGTGTCCTCTAACACCAGCAGTAATACAGAGACAAAAACAGCCTAATTTTTCTATCTAAACCACGCTAATGCGCTTGAGCGTGGTCTTTAAGTTGATAAATCAATTTTAAGGCGTCGTGCGGGGTTAACTCATCGGGTTGTACCTCGCGCAACATCGCCTCGACTTGCGATGGTTCCGCCGAAGCAGGTGTTCGAGCGGCACTTGGTGCCACCGCAAACAGCGGTAGATCATCTATCAGCGCTTTTGCACCTCTGCCGTTTTCACGTTCGCTCTTTTCCAGCGCTTCTAGGACCATTCTGGCCCGGTCCACCACAGCCCTTGGCAGCCCTGCGAGTTGCGCCACCTGCACCCCATAAGAGCGATCTGCAGCGCCTTTTATGACCTCATGCAAGAAAATAACCTCGCCTTGCCACTCTTTGACTGACACCGTGGCGTTTTCAACCCGGTCAAGTTTGCCAGCCAGTGCTGTCAGCTCGTGATAATGGGTGGCAAACAGCGATCGGGATTTGTTGACATCGTGCAAATGCTCCAGCGTTGCCCACGCGATAGACAGCCCATCATAGGTGGCAGTGCCACGACCAATCTCATCAAGAATTACCAAAGCCCTTTGATCAGCCTGATTGAGGATTGCGGCAGTTTCGACCATTTCTACCATAAATGTTGATCGACCTCGTGCCAGATCGTCAGATGCGCCGACGCGGCTGAACAGTTGGCTGACCAACCCAATATGCGCCGATGACGCCGGAACGAAACTACCCATTTGCGCCAACAGCGTGATCAGTGCGTTCTGTCTTAGGAAAGTTGATTTGCCTGCCATATTAGGACCGGTTAACAGCCAGATCTTATTGTCACCCAATGCTGTGTCATTGGCAATAAACGGCGCACCACTTTGGGTTTTTAGCGCTTTTTCGACCACAGGATGACGCCCGCCCGTGATTGCAAATGCATAACTATTATCCACCTTTGGCCGACACCAGTTTTCCCGGGATGCCAGATCAGCCAGTGCCAGTGAGACATCAAATATCGCAAAAGCCTGCGCCGCCAAACCGATTTGAGCAGCCAGCGCCAGCACAGCAGCTCTTAGATGCTCATAATGACGTTGCTCAATATCCTGAGCATGGTTGGCGGCGTTGAGAATTCTGGTTTCCAGTTCTGACAGCTCGACTGTGGTAAACCGCACTTGATTGGCGGTGGTCTGGCGGTGGATAAACCGATCTGATAAGGGTGGTGACAGCATCTTTTCAGCATGGGTCGCTGTGGTTTCGATAAAATAGCCCAGCACATTATTATGTTTTATTTTCAGCGATTGGATTGCGGTTTGCACGCTGTACTCTTGTTGCAGACTGGCGATGACACTGCGGCCTTCGTTGCGCAAGTTCCGGGTCTCGTCCAGATCGGGGTCATAGCCTTGGGCGACAAAATTGCCGTCCCGTAAAT
The DNA here is from genome assembly GCA_002336405.1 of Rhodobacteraceae bacterium UBA1957. Taxonomy (GTDB): domain Bacteria; phylum Pseudomonadota; class Alphaproteobacteria; order Rhodobacterales; family Rhodobacteraceae; genus CPC320. Next base: position 3,363 of record DDEJ01000153.1, on the reverse strand, counting down.
GCAGCGGTGGCTCTTCTGCTAAAGCACTCTCAAGCAGGTCTACCAGCGTCTCGTGACCTTGCAAATCGGCCACTGCTGTTTGCAGTGCTGCCGGCAATATTGTGCTGGAACAGCCTTTTGCAAGGTCCATTGCTTGTGCCAACCCAGTGCGGATAGCCGCCAGATCGCGCGGTCCGCCGCGGTCAAGTGCTAGCCGGGATAGGGCCCGATCCAGATCGGGGACCCTGCGCAGGCCTACGCGAAGTTCGTTGGCAATCTGGCTGTGTTCAACCCCAAAGGCAATGGCATCATGACGGGCAGTAATCTCGGTCAGATCAAGCGAGGGTGCAGACAGACGCCGTTCCATAAGGCGGCCACCGCCGGCGGTGACTGTGTCATTGAGACAGGCCAGTAAGGTGCCACCCCGTTCGCCAGACAGGGTTTGTGTCAGCTCAAGATTGCGTCGTGTTGCAGCATCGATTTGCATCACGCTGGCAATCGCTTCGCTCACCGGTGATCGCAGCAGTGGCAGCTTGCCTTTTTGGGTAATCTCGAGATACTGGATCACCGCGCCCATTGCAGAGACTTCGGCGCGGTTAAAATCACCAAATGCGTCCAATGTCTGAACGTTAAATAACGTCAGCAGGCGCTTTTCACCGGCGGTACTGTCAAAGGCACCCCGAGCCATGGGGGTTACTGCGGCGCCTGCTTCTTTTATGGTCTCGTCCCATTGGGTGTCTTGGGCCTCTGAAATCAGTACCTCACTGGGGGCCAGACGCGCCAGTTCTGGCGCAAACCGGACAGGGGGCAATGCCATTACGTGAAATGCTCCGGTCGAGATATCGACCCATGCTAACGCGGCGCTGTCGCGAATTTGCGAAAAAGCCGCCAGATAATTATGGCGACGTGCCTCTAACAGGCTCTCTTCGGTCAGCGTACCGGGAGTGACCAGTCGCACCACGTCGCGCTTAACCACAGATTTTGCACCGCGTTTTTTGGCCTCGGCGGGTTTTTCCAATTGTTCGCCAACAGCCACGCGAAAGCCTTTGCGAATAAGCGTTAAAAGATACCCCTCTGCTGCATGCACCGGCACGCCACACATGGGAATGTCGGTTCCTTCGTGTTTGCCGCGCTTGGTCAGGGCGATATCCAACGCCACAGAGGCAGCGACCGCATCGTCAAAAAATAACTCGTAAAAATCGCCCATGCGATAAAATAGCAAAGCATCAGGATATTGTGCCTTGATATCTAGATATTGCGCCATCATCGGCGTTACTGTGGCTTTTGGCGCGGACACGTTGGTTTCCTTACTCGAGGCACTGTTGGTTTACAGCTCCCGACGTGGTGCGGAAATCGTAAACCCTCGCGGTTGTGACGGGCTGGGCTTTGAGGGCTGAAATTGGACTGTACAGCCCATAAACACAACACCCTTTGAGTGCTACAAAACGGATTTCCAACGGGCTATGGGCTTTTGATATTGGATATATGCAAAATCAACAGGCAGGTATCGGGCATTATGACGCCAGCCTCTGCAATTTGGTGCAGGGTTGATGTTACGACGCACTTTAAAACTTGGGTGGGACAAGGCTGGCCGACGGTGATATACGCAGCCTCATTCCGGGCTGGGGAGGCATGAGAATGACGGTATTTAACTTGGGATCAATCAACGCGGATTACGTCTATCAGGTGCCGCACTTGCCCGCCCCCGGGGAAACCCTTGCGACAACAAAAATGTCGCGGGGTCTGGGTGGCAAAGGGGCCAATATGTCAGTGGCTGCGGCCCGTGCGGCGGCGCATGTGTGCCACATTGGATGTCTTGGTCGGGATGGTGCATGGGCGGCCGAGCGGTTGTTGGAATATGGGGTTGATACGCGTTTTATCACCACGCAATCCGAGGCCACCGGCCATGCGATCATCGCCGTGGATGCCAGCGGTGAAAACAATATTCTGCTCTATCCTGGCGCCAATCAGAAAAACACGCAAGAGGCGATTGGTATGGCGTTATCACAGGCCCATGCGGGCGACTGGTTGCTGGTGCAAAACGAGACAAACAATCAAAGTTATGCGGTGACCACCGCAAAAACACTTGGCCTGTCAGTGGCCTATGCGGCAGCCCCTTTTAATGCGCAGGCTGTGCAGGCGGTGATGGGGTCGCTTGATTTGCTTATCTTGAACGCGGTTGAGGCAGAGCAGTTGCATCAAGCCACCGGTCAGACACCTGCGCAGTTGCCTGTGCGCGATACTATCGTGACCTTGGGGTCTGAGGGGTGTCTTTGGTATGGGGTTGAAGGACAGCAGCAGTTCAAGGCGGTGGTGGTAGAGCCGGTTGATACCACCGGGGCGGGCGATACGTTCACCGGTTATGTGCTGGCGGGTCTGGATCGCGGCATGCCGATGGCGCAGGCGATTTCACTGGGCACCAAAGCCGCTGGACTGATGGTGACACGGCTTGGGACGGCGGATGTGATCCCCGATCTGAAAGACCTGCAGGATGCCCAGTTGATTTGAGGATTTAAGGGCTTGGCGCCGGACAAAATTGTTTTTAGCGTGGCGTTAAAAGAGTGAGATTTGATGATAGATAGAGCTATTTCAATTCGCAATGATCCCCGTCATGGCGGGGTATGTTTTGGCGCGTTAAAGGTCGGTTTCTAATGCGGATTGCCATGTGGTCGGGTCCGCGCAACCTGTCAACCGCGCTGATGTATGCCTTTGGCAACCGTGCGGATTTTGCGATCGTGGACGAGCCGTTTTACGCTGCTTATCTGGCGCAATCCGGTCTTGATCATCCAATGCGGTCCGAGGTTCTGGCCGATCAGCCGAACGATCCGGCAGACGTGATTGCCGCGATGTTGGCGCCGCTGCCAAAAGCCCGTCCGCATGTCTATCACAAACATATGACCCAGCATATGACCGCCGGTATCCCGCGTGACTGGATGAGAGATGTGGTTAACGTGTTTTTAATCCGCCATCCTGCACGGGTGGTGGCCAGCTTTGCCGCCAAGTTTGAAAATCCCAACCTTGAGGATTTGGGCTTTGTGCAACAGGCAGAGCTATACGATCATGTTCAGGCGTTGGGTCAGTCTGCTTTTGTCATAGAGGCTGCTGATATTCGTGCTGATCCTGAGGGCATGCTGCGCCGTCTTTGCACGGCGCTGGGTCTGGGATTTGATCCGGCAATGCTGTCATGGCCGGCGGGTGGCCACGCCAGCGATGGCGTCTGGGCGTCACATTGGTACGGTGCGGTGCACAGGTCCACCGGGTTTGCCGGGCCTGAGGCAGCGCTGCCGGAATTGCATGGCGCGGTGGCTGATTTGGCGGCGCAAGGCATGCCGGCTTATAATCGGTTGGCAGCGGTGAAACTTGTATCTTAGGATTTGCTGTCTG
>DDEJ01000108.1:9979-14143 GCA_002336405.1 Rhodobacteraceae bacterium UBA1957 | reverse complement strand
AAATACTGGCCACACGCAGCGGCCAAGAGGTTGTCATCACTGCGGTGTCTGCGCGTTCCAGAGACAAAGACCGTGGCTTTGATCTGTCTGCCTACGCGTGGGAAGACGATCCCGTGCGTTTGGCCTCCCGCGATGATGTCGATGTCTTCATCGAGTTAATTGGCGGCTCTGAAGGTCCGGCGCTGGATGCTACACAGGCCGCGATTGCGGCGGGAAAAGACGTTATAACAGCCAATAAAGCAATGCTGGCCGTTCATGGTCAGACACTGGCGCAAGCCGCAGAGGACAGACAAAAACTTATCCGTTTCGAAGCAGCCGTTGCAGGCGGAATTCCAGTTGTTAAAGCCCTGACTGAAGGTTTGGCGGGCAATCAGATCACCCGGATCATGGGAGTCATGAACGGCACTTGCAACTATATCCTGACCCAGATGCAGGCCACGGGCCGTGATTATGAGGCACTGTTTGAGGAATGTGCCGAACTTGGCTTTCTCGAAGCTGATCCAAATCTTGATGTCGGCGGCATTGATGCGGGTCACAAACTCGCGCTGTTGGCCGCCATCGCGTTTGGCACGCAGGTCGATTTCGAGGCTGTCGAGTTGGAAGGTATCAGCGCCATCTCGATCGAAGACATCCGGCAAGCTGCGGATATGGGGTACCGCATCAAACTGCTGGGCGTGGCACAAATGACCGAGCGCGGGCTCGAGCAGCGCATGTCCCCCTGTCTGGTCCCCGCCGACTCTCCGTTAGGACAATTGGAAGGCGGCACCAATATGACCGTGCTTGAAGGCGATGAAGTCGGCCAAATCGTTCTGCGTGGCGCTGGCGCTGGCGCAGGCCCGACCGCCAGTGCCGTCCTGTCGGATATTATCGACATCGCCCGTGGCACCCGGATCTCGACTTTCGGCCAACCAGCTGAGACACTCAGCCCGTCTGTTAAGGCCACATCAGTGACAGCAGCCCCCTATTACCTGCGCATGCAGCTTGCCGACCAACCAGGAGCATTGGCAAAAATCGCCACGGTTCTGGGTGAAAACGGTGTGTCTATTAATCGGATGCGACAATACGGGCATGACGCGGCAACCGCCCCGGTGCTGATTGTCACCCATGAAACGCTGCGCGCCACGCTTGATCAGGCCCTGCAACACCTGCCACACACTGGCGTGTTGGAGGGGACTCCCATCGCCATCCGCATTGAATCTGTGTAAGGTTGCGGCACACGATAAAAGATACTTTATTTTCAAATCACTTCCAGCGACTCACAGGATAGCCTATGCCCAGTAAAGATAACTTCAACGACCGAATGCTCTCGCTCGGTCTCGCTCGGGTTTCAGAAGCGGCAGCCATTGCCTCGGCCAGACTGATCGGTCGCGGCGACGAGAAGGCCGCAGATCAAGCCGCCGTGGACGCCATGCGCACGCAATTGAACATGCTTGATATCGCTGGCGTCGTGGTGATCGGTGAAGGCGAAAGAGATGAGGCACCGATGCTGTTTATCGGCGAAGAGGTGGGCACCGGCAACGGTCCGGGTGTGGACATCGCACTCGACCCTCTCGAGGGCACGACATTAACGGCGAAAGATATGCCAAACGCATTGGCGGTGATCGCGCTTGGACCGCGCGGGTCGATGCTGCATGCCCCCGACGTCTATATGGACAAGCTGGCCATTGGGCCAAACTATCCCACCGATCTGGTGACGTTGGATATGACACCGACCCAACGCGTGAGCGCGCTGGCGCAGGCCAAAGGCTGCGCGGCAAGTGACATCACGGTCTGTGTGCTTGAACGGCCGCGCCATCAAGAAATGATTGCAGAATTGCGCCTGACAGGTGCTGCCATCCGGCTGATCACTGATGGAGATGTCGCCGGTGTGATGCATTGCGCCGAGGCTAATGTGACCGGCATTGATATGTATATGGGAACGGGCGGAGCCCCCGAAGGCGTACTGGCAGCCGCTGCGTTGAAATGCATGGGCGGGCAAATCTACGGCCGTCTAACCTTTCGCAATTCCGATGAAAAGAAGCGGGCCGACAGCGCGGGCATCACAGACCTTGATCGCATTTACACCCGCGACGACATGGTCACCGATGACGTGATTTTCGCAGCGACCGGAGTGACCGGCGGCACGCTTCTTCCCGGAATAAAACGCGAGGTGGGCTGGCTCACCACAGAAACGCTACTGATGCGATCCAAAACCGGATCCATGCGGCGCATGACATATCGCTCTGCAATCGCTTAAATCAGCGCATGGGCTTTCTTGACGTACACAGTTCTCTGACAGGCCGGCGCTGGACGGGGCCCGACGCGTCAACTGAGCGCCTGATTGAGGCGATGATCCAGCAGACCGGACACCCCCGCGCGGTCAGCGCCCTGCTGGTAAACCGAGGTATCAGCGCCGACGACACAGCAAAATTTCTAAAACCGCAATTGCGGGAACTGTTGCCTGATCCGCGCAGCTTGAAGGATATGCAACCTGCAGCAAGGCGGTTTTTGCTGGCCTTGAACGCCTGTGAAAATATTGCAATTTTTGCCGATTATGACGTCGACGGCGGTAGTTCTGCGGCGCTGTTAATCTGGTGGTTGCGGCAAATGGGGCATGACGCAACGCTGTATGTGCCCGACCGCATCACCGAAGGTTATGGGCCAAACCCAAAGGCGATGACCACGCTGGCCGCCACACATAATTTGATCGTCTGCGTCGATTGTGGCACCGTTAGCCATGACGCCATCGCCGCCGCCAAGGGCACCGATGTGATTGTTATTGACCACCATTTGGGCGGAGAGACACTGCCGCCGGCGCTGGCCGTCGTCAACCCGAACAGACAGGACGAAAATGGCGATCTGGGGCATCTATGTGCGGCAGGCGTGGTGTTCTTGATGCTGGTTGAATTGGGGCGACAACTGCGCGAGGCAGGGATCAAAGGCCCCGACCTGATGTCGATGCTTGATCTGGTGGCGCTGGCCACAGTGGCCGATGTGGCACCTTTGATCGGCGTCAACCGCGCTTTGGTACGCCAGGGCCTCAAGGTGATGGCACGCCGCGATAGACCCGGGTTGGTGGCGCTTGCCGATATCGCCAAAATGGACAGCGCGCCAAACACCTATCATCTGGGGTTTGCCATGGCCCCGCGCATTAACGCAGGTGGCCGTATTGGCAAATCCGATCTGGGGGCGCGGCTTTTGGCCTGTGCAGACACTGCAGAGGCGCAATCAATTGCAGAGCATCTCGACAGCCTTAATTCTGAGCGCCGCGAGATCGAACAACACGTTCAGAACGCCGCCCTGCAACAAGTTGAAAGCAGAGGGTTTGACGCCCCTCTTGTTTGGGCCGCAGGCCATGGCTGGCACCCCGGGGTGGTGGGGATTGTTGCGGCGCGGATCAAGGAAATAACCAACCGTCCCACAGTGATTATTGGCATCGAAAATGGTGAGGGCAAAGGCTCGGGCCGATCAGTCACCGGCATCGATCTGGGCGCATCGGTGCAACGTCTGGCTCGTGAGGGGCTGCTGAGCAAGGGGGGCGGACATAAAATGGCCGCAGGGCTCAGCTTGGCGGAAGGTTCCATAGAGGCTGCAATGGCGCGCCTGTCAGAGCTGTTGGGAAAACAGGGCGCAGGCCAGCAAGGCCCGAAAGATCTGCGTCTCGATGGGGTTTTGATGCCCGGCGCCGCGACGGTTGATCTGATAGAGCAACTCGACGCAGTCGGGCCGTTCGGTGCGGCCGCCCCTGCCCCACGCTTCGGTTTTGCAAATATGCAGATCAGTTTCTGCAAACGGGTGGGCACTGCACATCTCAAACTGCGGTTTGGTGACAGCTCAGGCGCCCAGCTTGACGCCATAGCCTTTGGGGCTTTTGACAGCGCGTTAGGGTGCGTTTTAGAAGGTCATGGCGGCGCTTTATTTCATGTTGCAGGACGTCTGGAAATCAATGAATGGCGCGGCCGAAAAACGCCCCAAGTCCGGGTCGAAGATGCCGCACCGGTAATCACCTAGAATTTTATAAAAAAGTCGCGTGCGGGTGAAATTTCTTCTTGCGCCCCCCCCGTGCTTTGCCTAGACACACGCCAGCACTACTGTGGCCCGTTCGTCTATCGGTTAGGACGCCAGGTTTTCAACCTGGAAAGACGAGTTCGATTCTCGTACGGGCTGCCACCTCTTTTCCGAAAA
>DDEJ01000108.1:9309-9743 GCA_002336405.1 Rhodobacteraceae bacterium UBA1957 | reverse complement strand
CCCGTTCGTCTATCGGTTAGGACGCCAGGTTTTCAACCTGGAAAGACGAGTTCGATTCTCGTACGGGCTGCCACCTCTTTTCCGAAAATAGATAGGTCACTTTTGGCCACTGCGTCGTGTAAGAGCATTCCAGCTAGATAGGTGCCGCGCGTCAGGGCGCGTCAGGGTGATGGAACAGACGGTTTTGCGTCTAGGGCGCTGTAGCCGTATCGCCCAATCGTATATATGAGCATACATCTTCCATTGTTGCAGCATTAGGGTGATGGAGCTGGCGCGCTGTTATTACATCCCCCACAAAGACAATTTCATCACCGTAGGAAACAGCGGAACCGGCAAAAGCCAACCGCAAAATCCAGCGCGACCATCACATAGAAGTCTACAAGAGGTGTCATCTGGTGAAAAATTGCTTTTTAAAGATCAATTAGTTATGAGAG
>DDEJ01000108.1:0-8948 GCA_002336405.1 Rhodobacteraceae bacterium UBA1957 | reverse complement strand
CCGCGTGTTGGAGCCTCGTAGCAGCACTCATAAAGCGAGATGATTGTCTACAGGCCTTGTTCAGATTGAGGTTATGCCGCAGTAAAAATGAACAGTACTCTTGCGCGGTATAAGATAAGCAGCGCAAAACTGACATTTATCAGGGCTAGAAATTGTACGGCACTATAAGACACGCCAACACCGGGGGATAAAAGAACCCTTTTGGCAAAAAATAGCCATCACTTCGGCGCGTTTATGACAGATGTATCTGTGTCCAACAGCTGGGTCCAAACCTTGTTAGGGAAATGAAACCTGCTTTCACTGCTTATAGATACCCGAAGGCATTAGGACACGCGGGAGGGGTATCGCGTCAGCAGTGGAAGCAATGTTGTCCGAACATTGAGTATCCAGTTGTTCACTTCATAAGATGTACCGACCAATGAATAGATCATTTAGGAGCCATATTAATGTGTTTGGCAACATAAAAAGCCTCAGTTTCAGAACGTTAACGACTGGGCGCCTTGGTATTTTTCAATGACTAGCACAAGGCTAACGGACATATTTATTCTCCAATCAAAACCTTCACAGCAGCGCTGAGCGTTCAGAATCACTAATGAGAACTTGGGGTTAAAAAAATAACATCAGTGGGGTAAAGCCGACCTGCAGTGTAAGATGATGATGGTTATTATATACTAGAAGGCTTTATCAGGCCCCAATATACACCGTCGATCATATAGAACACGCGTTGAATACTATTTTAATCCAAGTACCGCTAAAAAATGATAAAAAGAGGTGTTTGGAAGATATGTAAAATGGTGGTGAGGGTAGTGCTTTAAAAAGCAAACAGCCAAGCTTTATATCCGCCGATTTTGGCTATACAACCAATGACGCGGGTGATCGTTATTAAAACCAATAGAAAAATATAGAAGACTTCGAAAACGGCGAGTGCATGAAGACGTTTATCGGGATTATGTCAGGTGCGCCTTCCGTGCCTTGGATAGAGCGCTTTAGCACAAAAAAGCCAAACTAATCAGTCAGTGTTGAAAAATATCTCGTGTCTGGTCATGGTATATATTCCTATCTGCTTGGCCCTGATCTACAATCATTTCACGGCAACAGACAAAAAGCAGGTTAGCTTAAACATAAACGGATCCTGGGCTCATCGCTTTAAAGCTGACCACACAGACTGAGCAGCAAAGGCGCTCAAATGCCTGATTACAAACCCAGCACGACCTCCCCCGTCATGCCAGATCTGCAAATGTTTTCGAAGCAAACGGCTCAACTGTCCATTTTGTTAAGCTTTGTCTGTAAATCTGCCAGCTGCCTTTTGATCTCGTCTAAATCTTCCGAAGTTCCGGGGGCAGCCTCAGCGCCTGTCGGAGCGGTTTCCGACGTCGGATCTTGCTCTGACCAGCCCGCAGCCATGCCACCTGTCATGGCTTTAATAAAGGTTTCCTGCTGCGTTTTGATCGCTTCAAACCCAGGAATTTTAGCGATTGGGTTCATCACGGTTAGGTTTTCAACTATCTGCGACTGGCTATCACGCAGCATATCAAACGACATCTGCAAGAATTCAGGCATGACGGTGCTGGCTTGATTTGAATAACTCCTTACCAGATCATTCAAAACCGCAATCGGCAGCATACTCTCGCCACGGCTTTCGTGTTCAGCTATTATTTGCAATAAATATTGCCGGGTCAGATCATCGCCAGATTTCAGGTCGATAATTTGAACATCCCGACCATCGCGGATAAATCCGGCGATATCATCCAACGTAACATAATCACTGGTCTCGGTGTTATACAGCCGACGGCTTGCATAGCGTTTGACCAACAGCGGAGCGCCTTGAGTTGCCACGGGTCTCTCCCCAAATAGTAATCTATATTCTTGACCTTAAATCAGCAGGTACCAAAAAGAAAGAGCAGGCTTTACAGCCTGCTCTACGCAGCTTATGGCGCCAAAAGTTGTCAAAATTATTTGGCAGGTTTTGTTGCCGGCTTAGGAGTTGCTGTCGCCGTTTTCATCGCTTCTGATGCTTCTTCAGACAAATCTTTGCCAGCTGCCATCATCACTTCAACTGTGTCCATTTGGACTTTTTTCGCAACTTCTGCATAGGCCGCAATATTTTCAGCCGCGACTTCGGCTTGCGCCGAGGCAAAATCGGTTAAGGACTTGCTGTAATCTGAAGGCTCAACCGGGTTTTTGGACAGATCATTCAGTTTGGCCAATGTCTGCTTGGTCCAGATATTCGAAATTTCGGCAGATTTTTCGGCCGCGTTCAAGGCAACACTGGTCAACTTTTCCCCCAAAACGACACTGTTTTTAGATGCGTCTTGAAACGCGTTAACATCAATCGGGAATGCGGCAAAAAAATCTTGCATTAAATTAGACATGTCAAGTTGCTTGTTCATCACGAAATTTCCTTTTTAGGGCCCGTTCACTGGCCTATTCTTCTGATGGCACCAACATAACTGCTGCAGCGCAGCATTTCAATGGTTTTTCTGCATTGCAGCATTTTTATTTTTCAGAGGTTGATTTTCCCTTCAACACATAAGTTCCAGGCGCCGCGCACAAAGGTTTAAACACCTCAGACCCAGGTTGTTGCGCCGGAACCAACTTGCCCGATTTTTTCCGCAGCCAACTCTCCCACCTAGACCACCACGATCCCTCATGAAACGCAGCATTATCTTGCCATTCATTGTGAGAAAGGCGCATGTCGGTATTTGTATAATGACCATATTTCTTTTTTGACGGCGGGTTAATGATCCCACCAATATGACCGGATTGGCTTAATATAAATGTCTTTGAGCGGCTGCCCATTTTGGTAAAGCCCCGATAACTGTCTGGCCAGGCCGCTATGTGATCGGTTTCGCACGCTACCGCGCAAAAAGGCACAGTGACATCAGACAGTCGCAACACTTCACCGAAAAGCGTGATCCCCGATTGTGCAAACTGATCTTGTTGGCAAAGCCAGCGCAAATATTGTACCGTCATTTTCCCTGGCAAGCCGGTCGCATCGCCGTTCCAGTATAAAAGATCAAAAGCAGGCGGGGTCTCACCGAGCATGTAACTTTTTATCGCTGGACGGTAAATTAAATCGTTGGAACGCAGAAAACTGAACGTTCGCGACAGAATATGCGACGGAAGCACACCGTTCTTTTCAACATGCTGTTCAATCCCATCAACAAAATCATCCTGAAGAAACGGCGTGAATTCGCCCTGTTGCGAAAAATCGGTTAGGGTGGTGAAAAACGTCGCTGATTTAATTGACCTATCACCACGTTTTTTCATCAACGCCAGTACAAGACTTAGCACAGTGCCCGCAATACAATAACCAAGCGCGTTGACCTGTTTCTGACCCGATATCTGTTTGACGGTACTGATCGCAGCATAGAACCCTTCCGAGATATACTCCTCCAATCCGACCTCATCGTAAGACTGGTCGGGATTGACCCAACTCACAACAAACACACTATAGCCTTGATCCAAGACCCATTTTATAAAGCTATTTTGTGCCTTGAGATCCAAGATATAAAATTTGTTTATCCAAGGCGGGAAAATAATCAACGGTGTTTCGCGCACAGTTTCAGTGCTTGGCTGATACTGGATCAGTTCCAACATCCGATTTCGAAATACAACTTTCCCTGGTGTAGAAGCAATATTGACCCCAAGCTCGAACGCATTTTCATCCGTCAGACGCACAAGTAATTCGCCGTTGTTATGTTCGAGATCTGTGACTAAATTCTCCAAACCATCGATCAAAGACTGCCCTTCGGTTTCAACCGCTTTTTCAAGTGCGGCGGGATTGGTTGCTAGAAAATTTGTCGGAGACATCAAATCAATAATCTGGCTGGAAAAATATTCCAAACGTTGTTTTTCAATCGGGTCGAGATCTGAAATTTCATCCACTGCACTGCGAAGTGACGCTGCATTTAAAAAATACTGACGCTTGATTAAATTGAAATACGGGTTGTTCTGCCACATCGGATGGGCAAACCGAGGATCGGTCTCTTCCGTCTGCGATGCCTGCTGACCAGACGGGGAAACCGTCACTTGTTGGGCTTCGATGAAATGCTGCAGCGACTCGGCCCAAAACGCCACCTGTTGCATATACACCTTTTCAGGATTTTGGACCATTTTTTGCCAGTAAAGCGCGCTCGCATTGGTAAATACGTCCTGATTTGGCGCACTCAGCTCCTGATTTGGCGCATCACGTTGATTGACTGTGGCCAGCAATCGTTTGGACAACGAATCAATTCGTGTGATATTATTTGTTATTTTTTTATAATTTTCGGTATTTAAGATGTCGTTTGTTGCCATTCTTAAATATTCCCCGTAAGTTCGCTGCTATGCAGCATAACCGTACAATAGTCTGTACGGCAAGACCAATGAATTTACATTACCCACCGCTTTGGAGCCGAAGATGCGCTATATGGCAATTTACGATTTAATGGAAACCGCCCGAAACACGAACCAGTGGTTGGGTGCCACAGCCAAAGCGATGGCGGGATATCCGATGTTCAACTGCACTCACAACCCGGCCCTGGAATGGATGGGCGCATGGGGCGAAGTGACCGAACGGTCTTTTTCACGGATTGCGACAAAACCAGATTGGAATATTACCTCATTGACGTGCGATGACGGGCGCGACCATCTGGTGACAGTTGAAACAATTTGCCAAGCCGCGTTTGGCGATCTGATCCATTTCAAAGTACAGAATCGCAAACCTGCCGCCCGAAAAGTTTTGCTGGTTGCCCCGATGTCAGGCCATTATGCAACCCTACTGCGCTCAACCGTCATCAGCCTGATCCCCGATTGCGAGGTCTATGTGACCGACTGGCACAATGCCCGCGACATCCCAGTGAGCGCCGGAAAGTTCGACGTCGAGGATTATACACTCTACATCGTGGACTTTATGCGCCGGCTCGGACCAGAAATTCACGTGATCGCCGTCTGTCAACCCGTACCACTTGTTCTTGCCGCCACCGCATATCTTGCCGAAGAAGATCCAACTGCACAGCCCCATAGCTTGACCCTGATCGGCGGTCCCGTCGATCCAGATGCCACGCCGACCGACGTGACGGATTTCGGCCGCCGTGTCACAATGGGGCAATTGGAAGAGACGATGATCCAACGCGTCGGATTCAAATTTAACGGCGTCGGTCGCAAAGTCTACCCAGGCCTGCTCCAGCTAACCTCATTTATTTCAATGAATGCCGAACGTCACCAAAAGGCGTTTTCCGATCAAGTGATGGCTGTGGCCAAAGGTGAGGCCTCAGAACATGATGCTCACAACCGGTTTTACGATGAATATCTCGCCGTCATGGACATGACAGCTGAATTTTATCTCTCAACGGTCCAACGCATTTTCAAAAACCGTGAAATCGCTGAGAACCGTTTTTCCGTGAACGGGAAACTAGTGGATTTCGCAAATATTACCACGGTTGCAATTAAAACTGTCGAGGGTGCGAAAGACGACATATCCGCCCCAGGTCAATGTATTGCAGCGCTTGATCTTTGCACAAGCTTGCCCGAGACAATGAAGGCCAGCCACGTCGAAAGCGAGGCTGGGCACTATGGGATTTTTGCGGGCAAAAGCTGGCGCAACAACATTCGACCGATGGTCTTAGATTTCATTGACGCAAATAGTGCCCCAAGCCGACCTGAAAGCACCGCCAATAAAACAAAAGTTAAATAAAACAGCCAGTAGGAAATCCACCATCTGACTGCTGAGCGGTATGCGCAAGTGGGCCCTATCTGTACCTGCCACTCTGGCAAAGTTTTATAGAAGCGCCAAGGCATTGCCCCCAATTTTTTATCGGTTTGGCGCTTCAGTAACTCAAACGGATAGACCCATGTGTCATAGATCAAACCAGGGCACGTCAAAGAGCCAATGCTCTTCGACTGGTGCAGTATAACTACGCTTGAGCCAACATGCCACGATCGCGTGCCAGACTTTGCATCCGCATCTGTAACTTTTCAAACGCCCGCACTTCAATTTGCCGAATGCGTTCGCGACTTACGCTATATTGTACACTCAAATCTTCGAGCGTAAGCGGTTGATCCCGCAGGCGACGATTGGTCAAAATATCCTGTTCGCGTTCGTTCAGCACAGTCATTGCTTCGGTCATTAAGGCGCGCCTTATCTCAAGCTCGTCAGACGCCTCGTAATCACCTGCCTGATCGGCGCTCTCGTCTTCCAGCCAATCCTGCCACTGCATAGAGCCCTCGCCCTCACTGCCAACGGTGGCATTCAGGGACGCGTCTCCCCCTGATAGACGGCGGTTCATGCTAATCACTTCGGCCTCAGTCACCCCTAAATCATTAGCAATTCGCGTGACTTTTTCGGGATGTAAATCCCCCTCTTCCAACGCACCGATCCGGGCCTTGGCTTTGCGCAGGTTGAAAAACAACTTTTTCTGCGCACCAGTGGTTCCAAGTTTCACCAGTGACCAGCTGCGCAAGACATATTCCTGAATGCTGGCGCGAATCCACCACATGGCATAGGTCGCAAGCCGAAAGCCTTTTTCAGGATCAAACCGTTTTACCGCCTGCATCAATCCGACATTGGCCTCTGAGATAACTTCAGCCTGTGGCAGACCATAGCCCCGATACCCCATTGCGATTTTTGCCGCCAGACGCAGATGACTGGTGACCATTTTATGCGCCGCCTCAGTGTCTTGTTCTTCGACCCACCGCTTAGCCAACATATATTCTTCTTCCGGCTCAAGCATCGGAAATTTGCGAATCTGTTGCAGATATCGGCTTAGGCCACCTTCCGGAGAAGGGGCTGGGAGATTTGTGTAAGTGCTCATGCTAAGCTCCAGATCAAACGATTGTTGTACTATACTTAAGGTTCACTTCTGAACCGTTCAACCACTAGAAAGATGAAAAAATCGTGAACGAGCGATTGACACCGCTCAGACTGAAACTGAACTCATTACCAATCAGACACAAAAAGCGGTTCATCCACGCAGGACGGCGATCAGCTGTTCCATGTCAGCGGGAATGGGTGCCTCAAACCGCATACTTTCATGAGAGCCTGGGTGTATGAAACCCAGAACCGCCGCATGAAGCGCTTGGCGTGGAAAGATCCTTACCCTGTCAAGCGCGTCTGCCGAAACCGCTTTGGGGGAAAGCTTGCGCCGTCCGCCGTAAACCGGATCACCGATCAACCCATGTCCAGCGTGCGCCATATGCACCCTGATTTGATGGGTGCGGCCGGTCTCGAGCCAGCATTCGATCAAGGATGCGGCAATCGGGGTGCCAAAGCGCTCGACAATTCGCGCCCTAGTCACCGCATGGCGACCACCTTGAAACAACACCGCCTGACGCTGGCGGTCGGTCTTGTGACGCGCCAGTTGGGTCGTCATCCGCATGATGGTTCCAGACTCAAAATTAACCCCCTTGACGCCACGCAGACGCGGATCATTGGCGTCAGGCGCCCCGAATACTACCGCGCGGTAATAACGCTCGACCTTATGAGCCTCGAATTGGGCGGCCAATCCATGATGCGCCCGATCAGTTTTAGCCACCACCAACAGCCCACTGGTATTCTTGTCGATACGGTGCACAATACCGGGGCGCTTTTGTCCGCCTACCCCCGAGAGGCTGTCACCGCAATGATGCAGCAATGCGTTGACCAACGTGCCATCAGGGGATCCGGGGGCCGGGTGCACGACCATGCCAACGGCCTTATTGATCACCACCAGATCATCGTCTTCAAACACCACATCCAGCGGAATGTCCTGTGGACCGATGTGGCTGTCTTGAACTTGCGGCACTGTAATTTCAACGGCATCACCAGCGGCAATTTTTTGGGTCTGATCGGTGACGGTCTGTCCGTTTATCAACACAGCCCCCTCGGCGATTAACCGTGACAACCGGGTGCGCGATAATACGGCTTGCGCTGGTACATCGCGCGCAAGCGCCTTATCAAGGCGTTGCGGCGGGTCTTCCGCCACGGTGAATTCAATTTTGGACGTGTTAATGGAACCTTCTCCTCAGCCCGCGCTTACCCCGGCGCATCTTGTATTTTTGCGGCGGTTAGTCACCGCGCTGACTGCAACGATGATCGCCGGTATGATAATCATCATCACGCTATTTGTCATCCGTTTCTCGGGCGAAAAGAATGACCGCGACACCGCATCTGACATCACCCTGCCCGACCGCATTACCTTGCCACAAGGTACAACCGCCATCGCCTTTACCCAAGGGCCCGACTGGTACGCTGTGGTGACCAGCGACAACCGCATATTAATTTTCAACCGCGCCACAGGAGCGCTGCAGCAAAGCGTTGTGTTGGAGTGACACGCTAGGGAAAAGTGGTACCGCCTCCCCGGCTTGAACGGGGGACCTCTGGATCCACAATCCAGCGCTCTAACCAACTGAGCTAAGGCGGCAACATATGCGGAACTACACCATATATCGCAGAAGCGTCAAGCCGAATTTACACCGCTCATGGCGGTATTATCACCCGTCCACTCTTGCGTAGACCACGGGTATAATTTTTCCCCAACCCAAAGACAAAACGGCCTAAACACCAAAAGGCAAGACTGGTCGCGCGGGTTTATTTTCTAAAACAAAGAGCTGATTATTTCCCTTTCGGCACCCGACGTGCTGCCAAAATTCAGTCGATGAGACAGAGGCAAGGGTGTTGGCTAAAATAGATCTTTTGCACATCACCGTCTGAATTTCAGTCAAAAATATCTTGGGATAAAGTAATGATATTTACAACCTGCGCTAGACGGTAAAGTTTTCTTTTAAGTCACCACAAAGAGTGATGAGTTGGTGTATCGAAAACAATGCACTCATCGTTTCCTAAGGTCTGCTTTTGGATAAATACAAGGATCTGTCCCACGCTTGTTTTGCTCATCCAGCATACTCCTGTAAGCCGCTAAAAACTGCGCAAGCCAGTGAGAACTGCGCAAGCCGGTAAAAACTGCCCACAACACCTTGTTTGCAGCGAC